>CAZHIK010000266.1:0-9804 GCA_964532635.1 uncultured Enterobacterales bacterium | reverse complement strand
ACTTCGCGAGCTGCTCGACGGTCCCGAAGAGCCCGATCTCATGGCAGCGTTGTCCCTCATCCAGACCCGCTACGCACGCGGAGGCCACGGGCTCCGGCTGGTGGAGATCGCTGGAGGCTGGCAGCTGCGCACCCACCCCCGCTACGCGCGCTGGTGCGCTCATGCTCGCGCAGTCAAGCCGCTGCGGCTCTCGCGGGCGGCGCTCGAGACCCTGGCCATCGTTGCCTACGAGCAGCCGGTCACACGTGCAGAGGTCGAGCAGCTGCGGGGCGTCGACCCCGGCACCATCCTCAGGATGCTCGTCGAGCGGGGCCTGGTGCGCACTCTGGGCCACCAGAACACCCCGGGGCGCCCCATCCTCTACGGAACCACCCCGAGGTTCCTCGAGGTCTTCGGCCTCCGCGATCTGGGTGACCTCCCCACGCTCCGAGACCTGCGTGAGCTCAAAGAGGACGATCCCGAGGCCACCGTGGACTCCGAGCTGGACGACGCCGATGAGCTGGTGCTCACGGACCCGCCCCCCCTTCACGCCGAGGAGTGAACCGCGCCCCCCGGTCGCCCCTCGCGTGGCGTGTGACGAGCAACGGGGATAGTGCGCCGCCGCCTCGGAGCCACAGGAGCGGATCATGACGAACGCCTCCCGCGAGCGTCTCGCCCGATACATCGCCCGCTCTGGCTTCGCCAGTCGGAGGGGGGCGGACCGCCTCGTGCGGGACGGCGCCGCCACAGTGAACGGTCACATCGAGCGTGATCCCGGTCTGGAGATCGACCCCGACCACGACGACATTCGCGTCCACGGGCGCGTCGTGGAAGGCCAGCGCGAGATCGTCTACCACCTGCTCTACAAATCCCGCGGCACCATCACCAGCCGCGAGGACCCCCAGGGGCGCAAGAGCGTCTACGAGCAGCTTCCGAGGCTCCCGGAGCGTGTGGAGTCCGTGGGTCGCCTCGACTTCAACACCGAGGGAGCGCTGTTGTTCACCAACGACGGTGATCTCGCCCATCGGCTGACCCATCCCTCCTACCACATCCCCCGGCGCTACCTGGTCAAGGTCTACCGCACCCCCAGCGAGCCCACCCTGGACAAGATCCGAAAGGGGATCCGGCTGGACGACGGGCGCACCGTCCCCGCGCTGTGCCGCGTGATGGAGGCCACCGACACCGGAAACGCCTGGGTGGAGATCACCGTCTTCGAGGGACGACACCACCTGATCCGCCGCCTCTTCGCGGCTCTCGGCCACCCTGTCAGCAAGCTGCGGCGGGAGAGCTTCGCCACCATCTCCATTCGCGGCATGGAGCGTGGCGACTCCCGTCCCCTCACCCACGCCGAGGTGGAACGCCTCCGCGAGCTGACCGCATCGAAGGGAGACTCCGGTCGAGTGGGTGGAAAGGGCCGCAAGAAGGGCTGGGCGAGGCCCGCGACGGATCGAAACAAGGGAAAGCCCCTGTCCAAAGCCAAGCGCAAGAGGGTCCGTACGAAGTCCCGAAGAAAGCGTTCGTGACGTGCTTGACAGCCCTCAGGGCTCTCGTTACATGCGCTGGCGCTTCGGGGCTACCCCCCTCCGGAGCCACAAAGTGTCGCGGGGTGGAGCAGTCTGGTAGCTCGTCGGGCTCATAACCCGAAGGTCGTCGGTTCAAATCCGGCCCCCGCAACCATCAAAGGCCCCTTCCCCAGGAAGGGGCCTTTCCTCTTCAGCGCGGGGCCTCCCCTTTCCAGGCGTCGTCGAGACCCGGCCAGCGCAGAGCGACGCGATAGCGGTAGCGGGCCTCCGGATGGGTGCCGCCCAAGCGATCGAGCACGGCGTGCAGCAGATCCAGGGGGACATCGGCGGTGGGGGTCACCACCACAGTGGCCAGGCTGCTTTCACCGCAGAAGGGGACCTCCTTCACGATGTCGAGCTGCTTCGGGAGCGGCCACATGTCAGGGCGGACGCCCGCCAGGCCCGCGGACTCGGGGCCCAGGGAGAGCTCGGCGCAGAACTCGGGATGCCGGTCCAGGGGCGGCGGGTAGGTCAGAACGCTGACCACGGGGCGCTCGAAGGCCCGCCTGACGGTGCGGTCCACACGCTGGCTCGACTCGCCCGGCCACAGCCAGATGGTGACCCCAAAGCGCCGGAGCAGAGTCATGGCGGGAACGAGGTCACCAACAGTGGCCCCACGCGGTGGGGCCATGTGCACGGCGCGCTGCAGCTGAGGCTCCCAGGCTTCGGGAGGGAACTTGGTCAACAGGTTGTCGCGGCCCAGGTCATGGAAGTCCGCAGCCTGCAGCCTGGCCACCAGCGGGCCCGACCAGTCCTCGCCATCGTAGTGAGGTGGCTCCAGGGTCAGGTCCAGCAGGGGCAAGGGGCTGGCGAGCCCGATGCCCAGCACTTCGGGAGACGCACCCCTGGGAGGCACGCCGTCGTACATCCGCGCGGACGCCAGGGGCACTGGGTCCACAAGGACCAGCTGCGCCGCCACCCACGCCGCGCAGGCCAGCCAGCTGCGCCGCCGGGAGAGGAGCCAGGCCACCCCGGCCGCCAACAGGAGCGCTGGGACCTGCCAGAGCCAGTCCACGCACAGAGCACCGGGGACCGCTGGGTCCATCCCCGAGAGGATGAGGTCGACGCCCCGCGACCAGCCGTAGGCGCGGGCGGCCAGTCCCGCCACCGCGATGACGGCCCAGCCGAGGACCAGCGCCGCAGGAAGACGACCGCTCCGGTCTTCGTGCAGAGCCAGGCGTACCAGTAGAGCGCCTGGGAGCGCGGTGAAGAACATCGCCAGCGGGCCGTACAGGCGCTGCAGGTCCGTGATGATCACCAGCAGCTCCCGGCCAGGCGGCGCACGCTCGGCCTCCATGAGCAGCAGATCGATCCCTGGGAGCACGCTTCCCAGACCGGCCCCGAGCAGGGACAGGCACATCAGCAGGAACACTGCATCGCGGACTCGGGGCTGGGTGGGCTCGGGGGTGACAGCCACCAGGGCCAGGCAGGCGCCCAGGCCATAGGCCGCCCAGGACCACATCCCCATTCCAGGGCAACGGAAGAGGGGGACGCTCCACCAGGCCAGGAGCAGCTGTTGAGACAGCCAGGTGAGGCCCAGGCCGAGCGTGAGGGCCAGGATAGCGCGCTGTGTACGGGATGTGGCGTTGAGGGCGGGCATGGAGCCAGGCAGACATAGCGTGTTCCCGGCGGTGGGTGAGAAAAACGATCCCGTGTTCTTGACAGTCGGCGAGGGGCCTATAAATGGGGTGCCCCGCGCGGGAGTAGCTCAGTTGGTAGAGCACCAGCTTGCCATGCTGGCTGTCGCGGGTTCGAGTCCCGTCTCCCGCTCCATAGACCCCCGGCACCCTGGTGTCGGGGGTTCTTCTTTGGTCGAACCGGTGTGCGGGCTCGGGTCAAGCGCGCTCTGGAGCCGGTCCTCGACTACTCCCCTCCCCTCGCCTTGCCGTCGCGGTAGCTGCGGCCCTTCCAGCTGACCTCGAGGGCCAGCATGGATCGCAGGACGATCCACAGCAGCACGAGGTTGCCCAGAGGCTGGGACAGGGCGTAGATCCCGGACCGCCCGTCGATGCGCTCCTGGCGCCAACGGAAGCCGAGGATGAGCAAGCACACGCCGCAGCACCACGCCACCAGGTAGCCGTCGAGCAACTGCCAGCCCATGGACAGCCGCGCGACGGCCACCGCCAGGACGATAGCGAAGGGCAGCAGGCTGCCGATGATCGTGAACAGGGCCAGCCCCAGGGCGACCAGGGGACGCCGCCCCATGCCCTCATAGAAGTTCTTGGTGTAGCCCTGAACGATCTCCCCCAGGGAGCGGTAGAGCCTCGCCCGGAATGCCCAAGGTGCGTGCAGCAGCATGATCCTGAAGGCTTGCTTGGAGAACACCTCCGCGAGCCTGACGTCCTCGAGCACCTCACCCTGAACCGCGCGGTGTCCACCGATCTGTTCGTAGGATTCCCGCCTCACGAGGATCAACTGGCCGTTGGCGAAGGCGTCGGAGTGGGAGGGGTCGTTCACGGCGTCGAGGTTGGTGGCACCCCTCACGAACCAGCCGACCACCGGCACCACCACCAGCTCCCAGAAGGAGTCGAGCTTCCATGTGCCAAAGAGGCTGAGCATGTCCAGCCGCTCGACCTCGGCCTGAGCCAGCGCCGAGTGGATAGCGTGGGGATGCAGCTCGACGTCGGCATCGAGAAAGAGCAGGTAGGGCCGGTCTGCGTCGGCCGATGCCTGAACCAAGGCCCAGCTCTTGCCGGCCCAACCCGCGGGAGGCGAGCGGCCGGAAACCACCTGGACGCGGGGATCTCCGGCTGCGGCACGCCCCGCGATCTCGGCGGTACCGTCCGTGGAGCCGTCGTCCACAACGATCAGCTCGAGGTCCACGCGCTCGCTGGCCAGCACTCCACGAATGCAGGTCTCGATGTTTGCGGCTTCGTTGCGCGCAGGAACACAGACCAACACCGGCGGCACGGGCTGAGGGCCTTCGCGGCGCGCGAGGAACCAGCGCTTGCCCCAGCCCGAGGCGCCCATGATCAGCAGGAACCACAGGACGGTCAGTAGCCCGAGGTATGCGGCGGCCAAGAGGTCGCCCAGGGCGGGGTCACTCCAGCTGATCACGCCTGTTCGAGGCCTCCGTTCGAGAGCTTGTAGGTGCCCTTCTTGCAGCGTGTGGGCACCTTGGAGAGCACCTGGGTGGGGCTGGGCAGGATCACCAGATCAGGAGGCAGCGCCCGACCCGAGGCGACCTTGATGCCGCTACCGACAATGGTGCGGGGACCCACGCAGACCCCGGCGAGACCCAGGGGCGCCCGATGCAGGGCGTTGCCAGCCCGGACGCGCACTCCCTGCGCGTAGTTGATGTCCATGAGGGTGGCGCCGTGCTTGAGGGCCGCGTCGCGACCCAGCTGCATCTGCCCCGCGCAGGCGCAGCCCTGGTCGAGCAGGCAGAACCGGACCATGGCCTGGCGCTGGACCAGAGCCTGCTTGCCCAGCACACTGAAGTCCACCACCGACAGCTCCTCGACCTTGGCTCCGTCGGCCAGCACGCAGCCTCGCACCACGGCGTTGGCCCCGATCTCGACGCCATCGCCCAGCCAACAACCCTCGACCACCGCGGAGGGGTGAACACGGCATCCCTTGCCCTTGCGACCCAGCTGAGCCCCTATGCGGTAGGGCTGGAAGCTCCACGCCCTCAAGAACGCCCGTGAGACGTTGACGATCACGTGAGGCAGGGCAGCACCCACCAGACCTCGCCACAGGAACGGGCCCAGACCGAGCAGGTTGCCCCACAGCAGCTGCAGCCAGTGACCCGCAGGGAAGAGCAGCGCATCCGAGATCGGGACCTGGATCATGTCCGCCCCGAACTGGGTGTGGTGCACCGGCATGTCCAGCAGGCGCTCTTGGCCGTGCAGCTCCACCACCGGCAGCGAATCGAGATCCGCCGCGCTCAGGGAGACCCCGGGGGGCAGATAGGCAGCGAGCACGCCCTTTCGGCCCAACTCGGCTTCCTGGAGGAAGCGCGCAAGCTCACCGCCGGGACGCACCTGAACCGGCTCGCCCCGCTTCCTACCGAGCTCGAGGATGGCCTGGATGGTAGCCTGCATGACCACGACATCGTCGGCGAGAAGGACGCGCTCGAGGGTCTCATCGTCTTCGCCAGGTCGTACGCCCGCGGCGATGAGCGCACGCTCCTGGCGTTCCCCGACCGTGCGGCCCAGCAGCAGCGCGTCTCCCGGTGCGCAGCCGAGCCCCTCGACCTTTTGCACGGTCGGCAGGATGACACCTCGGGGCTCGCGGGACTTGGCGGACAGTGCCATGGCTCCTTCCAGCTGCAGAGTTCGGGTAGCGCCGGCCTCGGCCTTCTAACCGCTCTGGAGCGCGGAGCCTGGCGCGGCATCGTCCTCGGCACGGCCGGGGCAGAGCACGTGCACCCGGAGCGAGCGAGCGCTCGACAGCACCGGGAGGCTGTGGTGGAGTGCGCGGACGCCGCGATCGTGCAGATCCGGGCGAGCCATGGGGTCCACGTGGACCACCAGGTAGCCCACGCCCTCCCGGCACGCGGCCTCCTCGACAGCGGCACGGTATTCCTCGGCGGGCAAGCCGACGTCTTCGACGATGCGCTCCCAGACGCGCATGGACGCGCTGTTGTTGGGGAAGTTCAGGCCACCGGTGATGGGCTTGCCGTGGGCGGTCTGCTCGTAGAGATAGCGCCGGCCCCCGACCACCGGGAAGTTCATCACCGCGCCATCGGGAGCGTCGGCCAGTGCCCACAGGGGCTCTTGCAGCTCGGTGGAGCTGACGTCGGGGAGACCGCGGACTGGAGCGAACGCTCGAGCCTCGACGAGCACGAGCGCGGCCGCCACCATCGCGATCAGCCCCGGGCGCTGCCCGATGCGTGAGAATCCCCGGGCAGCCAGCAGTGCCAGCGCGAGGGACGGCAGCATGGCGAGCCGGAAGAGCAGACTCAGGCCCGAGAAGCCTGGAATGCGCTCGAGGGCCAGGTACGGCAGAGGGATCACCCGGTCGCCTGGCAGCAACAAGGCCTGGCCGTCGTGGACCAGCACGGGCCCCATCGCCAGCACGGCCCCGGTGACCCCCGCCAGGAGCAGCCAACCGCTGCCTCCCCGCACGCTGCGGCGAAACGCCCCCAGGACCGCGCCGCAAACCAGCACCCAGCCCAGGTAGGTGCAGTGGATGAAGTCCTCGCCGTAGCGTGACAGGCGACCGAAGTCGGGGGAGCGGAAGTCCCCTGGGATCAAGAAGCCCAGAGGATCGGCCGCACCGGTCATCCTGCGGACGAGCGCCAGCTCGGCGGCGGTCTTGATGCCCACCAGGTTGCCGGCGCCCGTGGTCGCGCTGTGCTGGAGCAGAGCCAGGGGTAGGGCCAAGCACAGCCCCACAACCAGCACGGGGCCCAGACGCTGCAGGCGCTGGAAGAACCCGAGGCTCCCCTGCCCCATCAGCATCAGGGCGCTCAGGCCGATCAGAGCGCACAACCCCAGATACCATGAAGACCACAGGGCGATCCCGAGGGCCAGTCCAGCCGCCAGCACGACCCTGGGCCCTCCCGCTCGGAGTGCGCGGTATCCGGCCAACAGGGCCAGAGGGAGCCAGCCACCCGCCATCGCCTCGCTGGTGCCGTTGTGGACCGCCGAGATCAGCACCGGCGCGGACATGTACGCGACACCAGCGACCCAGGCGGCTCGGGGAGCATCGGGCTGCAACGCCTCCGCCAGGCGATGGGCGGCCCAACCCGAGAATACCAGGTGCCCAAGCACCAGCAGGTTGTAGGCCACGACCAGGCCGAAGATCGGTACCAGCACCAGACCCAGGATCGCGTTGACGGGATCCGCCACGGCCAGACTGCCCCCATCCGGAAAGCCGAGCAGCGTGGTCTCGAGCGGTGATGCGAAGTCCAGCACCCGACGCTGGAAGAACCAGAGGGACCAGAGGCTGTTCCAGAGGTCCGAGCGTTCTGCGCCGGGGACCGAGCTCCCAAGGGACATCACGGAAGGCCAGCCCAGGTGCAGCGCCACTGCAGCGTAGACGAGCATGATCCTGGTGAAAGGTGTCTTCCGGGGCATGGCCTGCCCTCGCGCCCGGGAGCCAGGTGGTGCTCCATCGGGCTGCGTGGGAGCCCAGGCTATCCCAACCGCCTCCTGCAAGCCCTCGAGCCCGACCGCTTTTCCTTCGCTATGGAAAACCCCGAGCGATCATCGCCAGGTCACGAAAACACGGCCAAAAACCGTGTGCAACATCGATTCCCCGCCTTTCTCCCGCGTTTTGTGCGTGGTCAATATTTGATCACAGAGATACAGGAGACCACGACCACGCCCCACGGGAGCGTTTCCCCCGTGACTTCCCCCGACTTTTCCACAGGCACGAGGGGAAAGTCCGGCCGCGCCAGGGCGGCGCTCCTCAGTGGCGCCCATGCACGGTCCCCCCGAGAAGGGTAGAATCCCCTACCCCCTACAAGGAGATCGCAATGCGCCGCGCTTTCATCCCCAGCATCCTCATCGCTGTCCTGATCGGCTGTGGCGACAAGAACGCCCCGGTAGAAGCAGCCCCGGCCGGCCCCTCCGGCCCCGAGATCCCCGGCGATGCCAACAGCAAGAAGTTCGCTGAAAAGCTCATGAACCTCACCATCTCGAACTGGGCCCCAGAAGACTCCGGCGAGGCCAAGTTCGAGTACACCAGCCTCACCTTCGCCGCGGACAACTCCTGGCAGGCAGTGGCCTACGTCGAGATCATGGACGAGCGCATCGACTGCAAGGAGATGGGCACCTGGTCCATGGACACGGCCGAAAACGCCAACACCGCACCCATGACCTGGCACATCGCAAAGACCACCTGTCCCGGCCGTGAAGCCGGCCGCGACCTCCGTATGCAGATGAGCATCCTCAACGACGGTTCGTTCAAGGTGAAGATGCGCTAGGCGCGCATGAGGCCTCCACCGCCTCTGCACAGCGCACTCCGTCCACAGCGGCGCTGACGATGCCCCCGCCCCAGCCCAGCCCCTCGCCCGCTGGGTAGACGCCCTCGAGCCCGACGGCTCGACAGGCCTTGTCCCGAGCGAAGCGCACAGGTGAGGCTGTCCGAGTCTCGGGGGCCACCAACACCGCCTCCGGCCCCGCGAAGCCCTCGAGGCGACGGTCGAAGGTCAGGATCGCAGCCCGCATGGCTTCCGTGATGGCAGCCGGGAGCAGATCATCCAGCTGACACGGCGCCACCCCCAGAGGGTGGCTGGTCCGGGGCAGGTCGCGGGAGGGACGACGCGCCAGGAAGTCCTCCACCCGCTGAGCCGGCGCTACGAAGTCACCGCCCCCCAGGCTCCAGGCGCGCCGCTCGATGGCATCGCGGAAGCGGAAGCCAGCCAGCGGGTCGTCGGCTCCGAAGTCCCGCGCATCGACGGGGACGACGACCGCCGCGTTGGACCAACGAGAGCCTCGCTGGCTCGAGCTCATGCCGTTGACCACGACGTGCCCAGCGCGCTCGCTGGCGGGGATGACCAGTCCACCGGGGCACATGCAGAAGGTGTACCCCTGGCGCTCGGCGCCGCGCCGCGGCGCCACCAGGCGGTAGCTGGCGGCGGGAAGCTGCTGGGACCAGGCACCGTGGCGTGCTCTGTCCACCAAGTCGCGTGGATGCTCGATGCGGGCACCGACCGCGAAGGGACGCAGCTCGGCGCGCATTCCGGCCTCGAGGTAGGCCAGGGCGCTGTCCTGGGCGGCCTGGCCTGTGGCTGGGATCACCGCACACGCGAGGATCTCTTCCCCGGAGGCCAAGCGCACACCCACACAGCGTCCACCGTCCGTCAACAGGCCGGCCACCCGGCTCCCAAAGCGAAGCTCGGCGCCCAGTTCTTGCAAGCGGTGTCGGAAACGAACGAGCACCGCTCGCAGCCGATCGGTGCCGATGTGCGCGTGGGCGTCCATCATGATCCCTGGCTCCGCGCCCGCCTCGACCAAGCGGGAGAGCACGTAGCCAACACGCCCGTCCTTGAGCCGGGTGTGCAGCTTGCCATCGCTGAAGGTGCCCGCTCCCCCTTCACCGAAGACCACGTTGCTCTCCGGATCCAAGTGCGCCCGCGACCAGTAGCGTGCCACCTGGCTCCTCCGCTCCTCCACCGGGCGGCCTCGCTCGAGGACCAGAGGTCGGGCCCCAGCCTCGGCGAGCCGCATGGCGGCGAACAGCCCTGCGGGACCGGCCCCGACCACCACAGGTCGATGACCAGCAGGCCAGGTGCGCTGGCGAATGGTCCAGGTACCGGGGAGCGCCGCCCGCTCGGCGTACTGAACTCCGCGCGGCCGCTCTCCCTCAGCGA
>CAZHIK010000265.1:0-9838 GCA_964532635.1 uncultured Enterobacterales bacterium | reverse complement strand
CCGGCCCCTCTCCCCGAGGGAGAGGGGAGACGCGAGAAACGAGAGGTTGTACGCCCCTCTCCCTCGGGGAGAGGGTGGCCCGAAGGGCCGGGTGAGGGGAAAAACGAGACAAGTTTCATGCTACCCCAGCCCGGCCTGGACCAGGTCGTGGATCCGCACCAACCCAGCAACACGCTCGCCGTCGAGTACAGGCAGCACCGCGATCTGGCTGGGCCGATCCTCCATCAGGCGCAGGGCTTCGCCGATGGGAGCCGAAGCCTGCACCGTCACGGGCTGGGCCGTGGCGATGTCGCGAGCACACAAGGTCAGGACATCGCCTCCGTGCTGCCCCACCGCACGGCGCAGGTCGCCGTCGGTGACGATGCCGGCCAGGCGACCTTCCACGATCAGCAGCACCGCTCCCAAGCCGTGGCCGGTCAGGGCGGTGAGCAGCTCGGGCAGCGGCAGATCCGGCACGACCACCGGTGGCGGGTGCATCACCCGGGACAGGGGGATGCGCTGGGCGCGGCCGATGGCACCAGCGGGATGTTGGGGATCCGCAGCCGGACCCACCAGCAGAGCCAATGCATCGGCTACGGCTGCAGCCGCCAAGGCGCTGGCGCTGGGTGGGCCGTCGGGGTCTTGGACAGCGCCGCAGTCGAGCACCAGAGCCGCAGCACGGCCCAGGCGACTGGCGGGCCGGGCCGTGAGCGCCAGCACGGGGCAGGGCGCCGACAGGGCGAGCTGGACCACCTCGTCGCTCTCACCGGAGCGGCTGATGGCCACCAGCAGATCCCCCGGGCCCATCAGGCCCGCCTCGCCATGGGCTGCGGCCCCGGGATCGAGCCAGCAGGCGCGACGCCCCTGGGTGGTGAGGCTCGAGGCCAGCTTGCGCGCCGCGAAGCCGCTCTTGCCCGCTCCGGTACAGACCACCAAGCCGCGGCAGGCTCTCACCCGCTCGGCGGCCCCCGGTAGCTGCTCCGCGCTGGCGTCGCACGCCTCCCTGAGGGCGTGGACGAAGTGATCGAAGAGCGCTACCGGGTCCATGGTTCCGCCGAGGAAGGGTGCCTCGACAGCCCCTATCGCGGGCGGACACGAGAAGCTTTTTCGGTGGGTGACTCATACTTGAGTTACGATAGCCGAGGAGATGGTCATGACGTCCCGAGTAGCACTCCTGCTGTCCACACTGCCGCTGCTGGGTTGCCCGCCCGAGTACGAGCCCGCGGCCCAGGCCCGGGTGCTGACCACCGATCCCCTGCTGGACGCCGGCGCCATCGCCGTAGGCGACCGCCTCACCCTGGGGCTGGAGCTGCGCTCCGAAGGGGCGGCCCCCGTCACCATCACCGACATCGCGATCGAGCACGAAGGCGCCGAAGAGCCCTTCGTGCTCATGGATTGGGCCGATGCCGACGACAAGCTCGTGATGGAGCGGGGCAGCGAGGCCGCCCCGACCCTGGCTGTCGTCCAGCTGTCCTACCGCCCGGAGCAGCCCGGCACCCACCGCGCACTGCTCACCGTCCTCTCCAACGACACCCAGGTGGACGGCGGGCAGTGGCGGGTGGCCTTGCGGGGCCTGGCCATGCATCCCTGCGCCTCTGTCGCCCCCATCTGGTACGACTTCGGCCCCCGCTCCGCGGGCAGCTACAGCAGCGCGGAGGTGGGGCTGATGAACTGCGGCCAGGTGGAGCTGACCGCCACAGGCTGGGATCTCGGTGACACCACCACCTTCTCGGTGCTCACCGCCGATCCCGTCTACGTCGCCCCCGGCGCCATCGAACCCATCGACGTGGCCTGGGTGCCCAGCGACACGAACCCCGACGCCACCACCTTCGAGCTCCTCAGCAACGATCCCGAGGCCAGCCTGCTGGTGGAGCTGACGGGCAACGACTGCGACGTATCGGTGCACCCCGACTGGGACGACGACGGCGACGGCTGGTCCAGCTGCGGCGGCGACTGCGACGACGACGATCCCCTGGTCAGCCCCTCGGCGGTCGAGCTGGCCAACGGCGAGGACGACGACTGCGATGGCCAGGTGGACGAGGTCGCGAATCCCACCAGCAGCGACGACGACGGCGACGGCTACAGCGAAGACGAAGGCGACTGCGACGACGCCAACGAAGCCGTGCACCCCGAAGCCAGCGAAGCCATCGACGCCATCGACAACGACTGCAACGGCCACATCGACGACGACACCGAGCGCTTCGACGACGACGGCGACGGCTACTCCGAGCGCGCTGGCGACTGCGACGACGACGACGACAGCGTGTTCCCTGGCGCGATGGAGTCGCGCTCTGGCATCGACGACGACTGCGACGGCCTGCTCGACGAAGGCACCCTGGCCTTCGACGACGACGGCGATGGCTTTTCGGAAGACGACGGCGACTGCGACGACGACGATCCCTGGTCCCACCCGGACGCCAGCGAGGACTGCGACATGGTCGACAACGACTGCAACGGCGAGATCGACGAGGGCGAGGCCTGCGCCTACCTGGCGGAGCGCAGCATCGACACCGGCAGCGGCCAGCCGCGGGGCTGCAGCAGCGTGCCCGGCCGCGCACCGTCAGGGCTGCTGCTCGGGCTGATCAGTCTGGGAGTCCTGGGTCTGACGCGCCGGGATCTGCCCTGGCCCTAGCGCCTGGCGGGCGGGGATGAACCCCGCCCCTACAGAACGAGGGGGCTACTCCTCGGGGAGCAGCAGGCTGGAGAGGTACACCACCACCCGGCCAGCGTGGATGTTGCTGTCGTCGGTGTCGTCGTAGCCCAGGGCCGAGACGGCAACGTCTGAGATGCCGTCACCGTCGAAGTCGGCGTCGCCGATGATGTCGGTGGCGTATGAGTTGTCGCTGTCACTGCCCTCGAAGCCCATCAGCGCGGCCGCCTCGGTGTCCAGATCGCTGCCGAGGTTCGCGCCGCTGAGCAGGTAGACGCGTCCGACGTCGCCGATGCCGCCCAAGGGCTCGGAGACAAGCAGATCGTCCAGGCCGTCACCGTCCACGTCACCTGCGAACTCGAGCTGGTAGCCCAGCTCGCCGTCGTCGTAGGTTCCGTAGACGTGACCGCCAGCGTCGTCGGTGTCGTAGGTGCCCCGAGGCACGAACAGTGAGGTGGCGGCGTAGAAGGCGTACAACCCACCGCCGTTGTCGGCTCCTTCGTCCTCGAGCACGGCGGAGATGGCGGCGTCCTGGCTACCGTCGCCGTCGAAGTCACCCATGGCCGCGTCCCAGCCGAACAGGGCGTCGGCGTCCAGCCCCAGGATGGTGGCATAGGCCGCCGTACTCAGGTCGTTCTCGGTCATGTTGGACAGATCGGAGACCAGCATCACCTGGCCCTCGGTGGACCAGCCGGTGTCCTCTACCAAACCGCTGTCGCCGGTGTCGGGGTGGCTCTGGGAGAAGTAGGCCTCGCCGGCGAACAGGTCCAGCAGGCCGTCGCCGTCGATGTCCTGCAGCACCCGCACGTTGGCCAGAGAGTAGATCTGCGAGCCAGCGGCCCAGATCTCGATCTCGTCGGACGCCTCGAGGTCACCCGAGTAGACACCGCCAGGGATCACCAGCAGATCGGCTTCGGCGTATGCGCTGTCAGAGCCCCACTCGACGACCATCTCGGAAGCACCGTCGCCGTCGAGGTCGCCGACCTTCCAGTCGGTGGAGTAGACCGTAGGCTTCTCCGCGGGCACGCCCATCTCGAGCGTCAGCTCAGCGTCGGCCTGGTTGTCGGTGTAGCTGGGATCGAGGGCGTTGCCGTCGCCATAGTAGATGAGCAGGCCGAAGTCGGTCTGGTAGCTGGAGTAGTCGATCTCGCCACGGTCGGTGACCACGTCGAGGTGGCCGTCACCGTCGATGTCGGCGCACTCCACATCGAAGCCGATGAAGTCGGTACCGCTGCCCACGATGAGGGTGTCGGCGTCCTCGAGGAGCATCTCACCGGTCCACACATCAGCTCCGCCGCCGTACCAGATGCCGACGGCGCCGCCGTAGCTGTTGGAGAACGGCGCGCCGATGAGGATGTCGTCCAGCCCGTCCTCGTCGAGGTCGCAGGCGGCGATGCCATAGCCCAGAAGATCGTAGTAGTAGCTCGAGCCCGAGCTGGTGTAGACCCCGTCGAAGGTGATCTCCGCGTCGTTCAGCTCGAGGTAGTCGCCTACGTCGCTGTCGTCACAGTTGGCGTCGAAGCCGTCGTTCCACCAGTCCCAGGCATCGGGGTGGACCGTGGGATCGGCGTCGTCGCAGTCCTCGCCGCCGTAGTTCTCGTCGTTGTAGCCGTCGCCGTCGGCGTCGGCGGAGTCTTCACCGTCGCAGTCGTTGTCGATGCCGTCGAAGGGGATCTCCTTGGCGCCTGGGTAGACATCGGCGTTGGTGTCGTCGCAGTCGTTGCCGCCGGCTTCCTCGGCGATGAAGTTGTCTCCGTCGGCGTCGACCACGTCCTCGCCGTCGCAGTCCTGGTCCACCCCGTCGTAGGGGACCTCCTCGGCGCCGGGGTAGGTGGCGGCGTCGTTGTCGTCGCAGTCGTCGCCGTAGTCGCACTGGTACTCGTTGTAGTGGCCGTCTTCGTCGGCGTCGAAGTCCTCGTCGATCAGCTCGTCGCAGTCGTTGTCGATCTCGTCGCAGAGCTCCTCGGCGTCGGGGTGGACGCGGTAGTCGTTGTCGTCGCAGTCCACGTTCGACAGGTAGCCGTCGTTGTCCTCGTCCACCCACTCGGTGTCGGGACCGGTGTCGTCGGGGGTGGTCTCCGGGGTGTCGGTGTCGTCCTTGGGGTCCGGCTCGGGCTCACCGCAGGCGACGGCTCCGAAGGCGAAGATCAAGGCGAGGGCCAGGGCGCGCGTGGTCATGCTTCCTCCATGATGCTGGAGAGAGACGATACCACGAGTTTCTGCGCTGGGGAGCCCCCTACTCCGGGGCCTCGAGGGGCGGGATGCCCACCTCGATCCGGCGCCCGGCCGCGGTGATCACCACCCAGTCGTCGTAGCGCTGCGGCTGGTAGTGACCATCGACCACCACGGGGTTGCCGCGCTCGTCGGTCTGCAGCACGGGGCGGTCCTTCTCGCCGGTGGCGATCTTTCCTTCGTGCTGCTCGGAGTGCACGTTCAGGTTCACCCAGCCGGCCAGCCAGTGGTGCACCGCCAGGTCGCCCTCGCGCACTCCGGTCAGGCCATCCTCGTTCACCGAGAACTGCAGCTGGCTCTTCAAGCGCAGCTTCTTGCCGTCGCTCTTCTCGTCCCGTACACGGTTGCGGCTGTGCACGAGGTAGGGATCCGAGCGGTGCTTGGACTGCAGGACCTTCTGGGTGCTGTCGGGCAGCTGGATCTGGCGGGAGCTGTCGCGGCCAAAGTCGAAGTGGAAGGTGACCTTGCCGTTGGCAGACTCGACCCGCTGCAGGGCGTCCAGGGGCAGAAACTCGAGGCTGACGCCGTACTTTTCGAACATCGCACGTACGATGTCGCCGTCCAGCGTCCGGGCCTGACCGTCGGCCAGCAGCCCGAAGAAGCCCATGATGCCCTTGCCGCTCTTGGTGACCTCCTCGAATGCGCGCTCGAGGTCGGCGGCGGTCAGCTCGCCGGAGGGGAGCTTCCACTCTTCTGCGGCGGTCTCTGCGGTGTCGGTAGCCGCCTGCAGGTCCTGGACGACGCACTCGCCACCCGAGGGATTGCATGGGTCCTGCGCCAGGGCCTGAGGGGCGAGGGCGAAGAGGCTGACCAGCAGGGCGAGGAGTGCGCAGCGCATGGTGTCTCCGGGGCTCGCCCCATGGTCATCGCAAGAGGCGTGCCAGCGTTGGGCGGGCCGAAAAGGCCTACATTCGCTCGGCGGCAGGCCAGTGAGGAGCCCGTCACCGGGGCGCAGATCACCCGGCTGCGACAGGCGGGTCGCGCTCTCGGGCGGCCTGGCGCGGGTGAACCGCGCCCCTACAGAGGTCGATCCCCCAATGTAGGGGCGCAGTTCACCCGCGCCCGCACACGGCGACGCCACAGGAGCAGCGGCGCCAGCAGCAGTCCCAAGACACCAGCCACTCCACCTCCACCGCAGCCGCAGTCCTTCTCACCCGGCTCGCCGCTATCGCTCGGCGCTCCGCTGTCGGTCGGGGCCTCGCTGTCGGCGGGGCTGTCGGGGGTGTCGGTGTCCGAGGCCTCGCAGGGCACCAGGACGGCCGCGCCGAGATCGGACACGCCCGGCACGGTCAGCGCGCCATCGATCACGGTGCTCTCGCCGCCTTCGAGGGCATCCACCCAGCAAGAGCCCTCGTCGAGGGCACCCTCGACCCCGAGGGTCACATCCTGGCTACCCTCGCCACCCAGCCAGCGGCGGTTGAAGACCGCCACCGCGCCCGGTTCGTCGCCATCGGTGCGAGCGAAGGCGAACAGGTCGGCCTCGTCATCCCAGTCGAGGATCTGCACCCCGCCACGGGCCAGCACGGGGTGGTCGTGGTGCAGGGCGCCATAGGTGGCCAGCTGGGCGTACAGGTCCATGTCGGGCTCGAGGCCTTGGTCCGCCCAGGGGAAGGCCACCCGGTTCCATGGATCCGCCACCCAGTGGGTTCCGTCCCACTGCGCCGCCGCCGCCACCCCCACCTCGTCGCCGTAGTAGACCGTGGGGCAGCCGGGCCAGGCGTGCTGGAACAGGGTGAGGAAGGCCAGCTTGCGCTGGGCCAGCTCCGCGTCGTCGTCGGAGATCTTGGCCAGCAACCAGGCGATCCGGTTGACGTCGTGGGAGCCCAGCAGGTTCCAACTGCGGGTCCAGGTGGGCTCGGGGTAGTCCTCTAGGATCCCCAGCAGCCGCGCGCGCAGCAGGCCGGGGCCGATGCGGTTGACCTCGCCCATGTCCCGGCCGGGATGGTGCTGGGCGTCGTGGAAGGCCATTCCGTCGCAGTTCAGCTCGCTGCAGGGCACGCAGCCCTCGCCGCTGCAGCCACCGAAGACCCAGTCCACCACCGCCGCCTGGAACCGGTAGTCCATCACGCCGTCCCACTCGTCACCCAGCAGCCCCTGCGTGGCGTCGTCCCAGCGCTCACCGACGACCACGGCGTCGGAGTCCACCGCTCGCAGGGCGGCGCGGAAGCTCTCCCAGAACTCGTTGTCGTTGGCCGCGCCCGTGCCGCCGTCCATCTCCGGAGCTACGTCGAGCCGCCAGCCCGCGGCGCCCTGTTCGATCCAGTAGGGCCCCGCCGAGTCGACGCCGTCAGCGTACACCAGCCGCTGAACCACCTCGCTGTCCGCGTCGAGCTTGGGGATGTGGTAGTAGCCGGCCCAGCCCTGGTAGGTGGAGCCGCTTGGATCGTCCCGAGGGCACCAGGCGGTCTCGCCGTCGTTGTAGTGGGCCACGTGGGCGTCCGGATCGAAGACGAAGGCCTCTCGCCACGGCGAGTCGCCGCTCTCGCAGGCCCCCGAGCCGTCGCTCATCCCCGGCCCGTCGGGGCTGGTCAGGGAGCCATGGGCATCCCAGCGGGCGTAGTGATCGAAGTAGCGGCTGTCGGCGCTGACGTGGTTGAACACGCCATCGAGGATGATGCGGATCCCCAGCGCGTCGCAGGCCGCCACCAGGTCCTGGAAGGTACCCAGATCCCCGAGATCGGGATCGACCCCGTGCAGATCCTGGGGGTCGTAGCGATGGTTGGTGGGCGCGGTGAAGATGGGGTTGAGGTACAGCGCATCCACGCCCAACCCAGCGACGTGGTCCAGCTCGTCGATGATGCCCTGGAGGTCCCCGCCGTAGAAGCACACCGCCCGCTCGGTGTCGCCGCCGACACACTGCTCCACGCTGTCCAGCCCCGCATCCCAGGCCAGGGACACGGCGGGGTAGCCGTACAGCCAGCTGTCGCTGGGATCGTTGCCCGGATCACCGTTGCGGAAGCGGTCCGGCAGGATCTGGTAGATCAGCGCCCCACGAGCCCAGTCGGGCCAGTGGGCGTCGCCGTCGTAGACGGTGAGCTGGTAGGACATGGACAGGTCCAGCTCACTCACCGGCTCGCCGGTGCCGCCGCAGTAGCGCACCGTGTCGTCGTCCTGGTAGCCGACCACGGCGGAGCCATCGCTGGCCTCGAACAGGTAGAACAGCCGCCCGGCGCTGGAGGGCACGGGCAGCTCGAGCTCCCAGAAGCTCATCGGGCCCACGTCGGGCTCCTCGCCGTCCTCCTCTAGGGTCATCTCGGACCAGACCTCGCTCGCGGCGACTTCGTCCCACACCCGGACCCTGGCTCCGGTGAGGTCATCCGTACACGTGCGCAGTCGGAGGATGACGCTCCCCGATCCCGCAGGTACAGCACCGAAGGGGGCCCGGTAGGCTGCCTCGAAGCTGTCGTGCTTCAGGCCGGCCCAGAGCACGTCGCCGTCGATAGCCGCCTCATCGCAGGGGAGGGCCAGCGCAGCGGTGGCGATCAGCAAGGCGAGCATGGCCGATCCCGAGGGCTAGGAGGCGTCGGGGAAAGTCCGCCGAGAGGCGGACGAACCCAGTCGTCGCGAGGGCCACCAGGCGCGTCGCGAGGGCGACGTTGCGAAGTGGCGCCGGGTGAAGGCGTATTTCCGATACGCCGAGGTCGGTGCTGCGAGCAGCGTCGGCCGCAGTAGCGACTGGGGGACCGCAGTAGACATGGGTTTTCCCGACGACTCCTAGGGGAGGGGCGCGGGCAGGGCGCTGACCGCGGGCTCGAGCTGGTCGAGCTGCTCCCGGAGGTGAGCCAAGGCGGCCTGGACGGGCCCGGACTTGGGGGACTCGAGGCCGTCGCGCAGGCGGCCGAAGGCGTACTCGACCGCCATGAGCTGGTGGCGGTCGACGCGATCGGAGACGAGCTCCTCGATGAGGGGCTCGAAGCGCTGGCGGTAGGCTTGGTCCCAGCTGGCCACGGCTGCATCCTTGTCCTTGGCGGTGTGGGCCGCCTCGAGCTGGTCGAGATCGGCCCGGACCAAGGCGAAGCGGTCGGCCCAGCCAGCGGGAGCCGAGGCCTCCGCAGCGGCGGGGTCGCCGCCCAGGGGGGCGGTGGGTGGGTCGCAGGCCAACAGGAGCGGAAGCAGCAGGCCGAGGATCCTAGCCATGTCGATCGGACTCCAGCGAGAGCACGTCCACGACTACCAGGCTGGCGTCGTCCGCGCCATGGCGCTCCCGCACCAGCGCCACCACCGCCTCGGCGCAGCCCTGGGGCTCCCCCCCGGAGGACCACCAGCAGCCGAGCAGCTCATCGGGGGTGACCAGCTCGGACACACCGTCGGTGGTGAGGATGAACAGGTCACCCACGAACAAGGGCCCACGCCACAGCTGTGCCACCTCGTTGAGCTGGGGCCCCATGCCCATGTAGGCCCCCAGGCGCCGGCCCTTTCCCTGCCGCTCGGAGATGCAGGAGATCGCACCGTGACGCACCCGAAAGACCTGGCTGTCGCCCACGTGCACCAGGTGAGCGGTGCGATCGGCGAGCCACAGGGCGCTCAAGGTGGAGGCCGCCCGACCCTCACCGCGGCCTCGCAGCTCCCAGTCGATCTCGTTGATGAGCTGCAGCAGGCGTTCTTCGCTGGGTGGTACGTCGCGGTCGAAGAAGCTGATGAGCCGCTCGCAGGTCAGCTCGGCGGCCCAGCCGCCCTCGGGCACGCTGCTCACGCCGTCGCACACCGCGAACAGGGTGCCGCGGCGCAGCTGGACCACCTCTTCCACCCGAGCATCGAGCACGCAGACCGAGTCGTCGTTGTTCCGGTGGGTCCGGCCCCGGAGAGAGGCCGAGCCGACGGCGACCAGTGGCAGCGTGTCGACCCTCATGGGGAAGGCCAGTCCTCCGTCTCGCGGCGCCGGAGCAGGGGGATGGAGGCAAGGCCGAGCAGCAGGGCCAGGGGGGCGCCCGAGCTACCGCCGCGCACCGATGCGATCCTGCACTGCGAGCTCGACGA
>CAZHIK010000264.1:0-9869 GCA_964532635.1 uncultured Enterobacterales bacterium | reverse complement strand
GGTGGGCCAGAGCTGGTAGTAGCGACGGTGGCCCTCGATCTGCCAGCGCTGCAGCTCGAGCGGGGTGGTACGCACCGGCTGGAAGTTGACGTGGTGGGCGTCGTAGCGGGCCCAGTCCCTGCTGATGAGCCGCCCCTGGGCCTCGAGTTCACGGTAGGTGCGGCTGCCGGGCAGAGGGGTGAGGATCAAGAACTGCACGGTCGAGAGCGCCAGCTCCCGAGCGAAGGCCACCGTGCGCTCCATGGTGCCGTCGGAGTCGGTGTCGAAGCCGAACACGAACATGCCGTGCACCCGGATGCCCGCAGCGTGGATGCGGCGGATGTGCTCACGGGTGCGATCGAGGTCCTGCTTCTTGTCGGCGGCGT
Source organism: uncultured Enterobacterales bacterium (assembly GCA_964532635.1). Lineage (GTDB taxonomy): Bacteria > Myxococcota_A > UBA796 > UBA796 > JAFGLY01 > CALDOK01. The sequence continues at coordinate 9,504 of CAZHIK010000264.1, read as the reverse complement.
CCAGGCTCTCCTGGTTCACCGACTCGAGGCCCAGGTAGAACTGGATGCAGCCGGCCTCGCGCATCTGTTTCAGCAACTCGGGATCCCGGGCGATGTCGGCCCGCACCTGGGCCGACCAGTGCAGCTTCCCCGGCAACTCCCGCAGCATGGCGACCACCTCGCGGGCGCGCCTGGGGCTGGCCGCGAAGTTGTCGTCGTAGAAGAAGAACATGCTCTTGTCGAGTTCGTAGCGCAGCAGCTCGTCCCGGATGCGCTCGATGGAGCGGTAGCGCATGCGCCGCCCGAAGGTGGTGGTCACCGAGCAGAAGGAGCAGTCGTGCGGGCAGCCTCGGCTGGTCTGCACGGGCACGATCTTGCGCATACCAAGCAGGTTCATGGCGCCGAAGCCCTGCACCAGGCTCAGGTCGGGAGTCGGGAAGCGGTCGAGATCGGCCTGCAGAGTAGCCAGTGGATTGTGCACCACACGGCCCTCACTGCGCCAGCTGAGGTTGGGCACCTCGCTCGGATCGCCGCGGCCCTCGAGCGCCCTCAGCAGCGCTGGCAGGGCCTCCTCGCCTTCGCCTCGCACCACGAAGTCGGCGTGCTCGAGGCCCTCGTCGGCCAGGTGCGTGGGGTGGGGCCCCCCCAGCACCACCCGCTGGCCCCTCGCCCTCAGCTCGTCGGCCAGCTCGTAGGCTCGACGGGCGGTGGGGGTGATCACAGAGATGCCCACCACGTCGGCCTGGTGGACCTGCTCCATGTCGAAGGGCTGAACCGCCTCCACCATGACGGTGACCTCGTAGCCCTGCTCCCGCAGGATGGTACCCAGCAGCACCACCCCCAATCGGGGCAGGCCGAAGCGGCTGTAGATGTGCAGGCCGGGGGCCTGGGGCTCGAGCAAGACGATGCGGCGGACGGGGTGCATGGGCCTCACAGGGGGCTCGGGTGGATCAGGCAACACCGCCCCCGGAAGCTCGTGTCACTCGCTGCGCGTATACTCTCGAGATGCGCTCCATCCCCCTCCTGCTCCTGCTCGTGATCGCCGGCTGCCGCGAGACCTACACGCTGGACACCGGGCCGGAAGCCGACACCGACGCTGATGCCGACAGCGACAGCGACGCGGACAGCGACGCGGACAGCGACGCCGATGCAGACGCGGACGCGGACAGCGACACGGACACCGACACCGGCTCGCCCCTGGTCATCGAGTACCCCGACCAGCGTGTGGGCATGTTCTACCTGACCTGGCACGCCTACGCGGCCCATGCCGTGGCTTCCATCGATCCCGCCGACCGCCTGGTGGTGGAAGACGTCATCCAGGACAGCAGCCTGGGCTTCGCCGGCATCATCTACGACCACGGCCTGTACGGCGACGCCCAGGCCTTCCACTACCATAGCGAGCCGGAGCCTGGCTTCTACTGCCTGTACCGGGCCCGGGACGGTGAGGAAGGCGTGCTACCCGACTGCGCCGACATCACCACCACCGCCAGGACCCATGCCACGCAGCTGTGGGACGCCGGGGTGGACTTCGTCTACGTGGACCTGACCAACCTGCCCTCGTACTCCGACTTCGGCGACGCCCTGGGCCTGCGCCCCTTCGAGGTGCTGCTCGAGGAGTGGGCCGACCTGCGCCAGGCGGGCACGCCCACGCCCCAGATCGCCGCCTGGGTGCCGGCCACCGCCGACAGCCACGATCCCATGTACACCCACCTGCTCGAGGCCTATGCCGAGCCGCGCTACGCGGACCTGCTGCTGACCCATCAGCCCACTGGCCAGCACGTGATGTTCATCGTTGACCACAGCAGCCTGCCCGCCGACAGCGGCCACATGGCCACCATCGAGGCCGCCGGCGTGCTGCCCGTGAAGCTGTGGGGCAACCTGGACAGCAGCATTCTGTCCTCGGGCACCGCCGGATGGATGCAGCCCTGCATGTCCGGCGGCAGCTTCACCACCCTGGTGGATCCCGACAGCGCCTGCGACCAGGACTACAGCAGCTCCACCGCCCTGGGCACGGTGCTGTCCGCCAGCGCCAGCTACCAGATCGGCTACGCTTCGCTCCCATTCCAGGCCTCGGGGCGCATGGAGGGGCTCACCCTGAAGAAGCAGGTGGAGACCGCGTTTTCGGTCCAGCCCGACTATCTCATCTTCAACGCCTGGAACGAGCACATCGCCCAGCCCCAGGCCAATCCCTACGACGCTTCGTTGGGCGGCCTGCGCCGCAGCATGGGCGTGACCGACATCGAGGACGCCGGCGCCGACTGGCTGTGGGTGGACATGTACGGCAGCGACCTGTCACGGGACATGGAGCCCACGGTCCAGGATGGCGGCGCCAACTACGACCTGCTGCAGAGCTGCATTCGGGTCTACATGGCCGCGGGCACCAGCGGCTGCGCCCACCCCGAGGCCTCGGGCGAGGCCTGCTGCGATCTGGGATCCGGGCCCGTCATCGTCTACAGCCTGCGCCACAGCGGCGACAGCGCCGGCACCCAGTCCGACCACGTGCCCACCACCAACCCCGCCGAGGTCTCGAGCTTGACGGCGTCGGGCTGGGAGGAGGTCTGCAGCCCCCACTACGGCCCCCCGGGGCTGTGCGGCGGCGGCACCACCGGCGACGGCCCCTTCCTGCTGTACTCGGACAGCGGCAGCGATCGGGTGGCTCTGTACCGCTGCCACACCGGCGTGGACCACTTCATCAGCACCGACTCGGCCTGCGAGGGCACCACCGGCGAGGGCCTGCTGGGCTACGCCTCCTCCGTCCGCTCGAGCGCCACCCCTCGCCCCCTGCGCCGCTGCTACAACAGCTCCGCCCAGGCCCACTTCCACTGGCTGGACGAGCACTGCCCCAGCGGGGTCTCGGAAGAAGCCATCCTGGGCTACGTGCACTGAGCCATGCTCGCTCTCCTGCTCCTGGCCGCCTCCGTCGCAGCGGCCGACGATCCCGGACGCAAGGTTATGGGGCTGGGCCTGAACTTCGAGGCAGGCTCCCAGGCCATCCACGGGGTGGCGTGGGTGCCCGCCGCCGACTGGCGCACGGTGGAGGTGCGGGCCTACATCAACGACAACACCAGCGTGGACTTCCACGCGGACTGGATCCGGCTGGCCCTCACCCGGCTGCTCAGCTCGGCCCCCACCCTGCCGACCTCCGTGGCCCTGCACCTTCGCTCCCCCACAGGCGGCGGCTGGGCCCTGGCGGCGGCGCCAGGCCTGGACGTAAGCGTGGGCATGGAGTCGGTGATCGTCGAGGAGCAGCTTGCCTGGCGGCCCCTGGTGGGGCTGTCCCCCTCGGCCAAGCTCGGCTTCGAGAAGGGCAGCGCCGGCCGTCACCACGACTTCGGCGTGTTCCTGCGGGGGAGCACGGGCGCCACCTTCGCCCCCAGTGGCACCTCCCGCTACTCGCGGCTGGTGCTACAGCTGACCTTCACCTGGAACTTCCTGGGGGAGCGATGAGGTGCGCGGTCGTAGCTCTACTTCTGCTCGCCGGCTGCGAGCCCCCGGTCTACGGTACCGGCCCCGAGGTGTACTCCGAGCCCACCGACCACCTCGGGGACGACTGGGTCTTCGACCACGGCCGCATCAACCGCATCGATCTGACCCTCGACGCCGACGCCGAGGAGATCCTGCGCTCGGACCGACCGTTCTCGAGCCCCAAGAAGGAAGTGCGGGCCCAGGCGAGCGTGGACTTCGAAGAAGTGGGCGACGTGGGCGTGAGGCTACGAGGACGCCTGGGCTCGTTCCAGAGCTACGACGACAAGCCCAAGTGGCAGATCGACTTCAACGAGTTCAGCGGCGAGCGCTTCCACGGCCTCGAGGCCATCAGCCTCAACAACGCGGCCGAGGACTGCTCCATGATCCAAGAGGCCGTGGCCTACGCCACCTACGACGCCGCCAGCGGCATCAGCTCCCGCACCGGCTTCGCCCAGCTGTTCGTCAACGGCTCCGACTACGGCCTGTACGTGGTGCTCGAGACCCAGGACGACCGCTGGCTCTCCCGCCTGGAGGATCAGGACCTGATCGGAGACGAAGACGGCAACCTCTACGATGGCTCCTACACCACGGCCACGTGGTGGCCGGTGTGGGTGGACTTCGGCGGCTCCCGCGACACCCTGTTCGACCTCGAGGAGGGCGTGGACATCGGCTGGGCCGACATCGCCAACATCAGCGAGGCCGTGAAGGCCAGCGAGGAGCAGGGGCGCATGGTCTCCACCCTCGAGCTGGCCGTGGACTGGGACCAGGTGCTGGCCCACCTGGTGGCCGACCGCTGGCTGGGCAACGGCGACAGCTATTCCACATCGCCCAACAACTACCGGGTCTACTTCGAGCCCGGGGCCCCCATGATCATGGCCCCCTGGGACCAGGGCAACAGCTTCGACCGCCCCCCCGACGGCTCGAACTGGCAGGACCCCGCAGGCAAGCTCGGGCAGCGCTGCATGGAGGACGCCGACTGCAAGCAGCGCTGGCGCGAGCTGCGCGACGAGCTGGCCGACGAACTGGGCACCGTGGACTGGCACGGGATGGTGGACGCGCTGACCGCGCTGACCCAGGAAGGAGCCGACGACGATCCCCGCGGACAGTGCAGCGCCGCCGAGCGCGAGGAGGCGCGGGAGGCGCTGCACGCGTGGCTCGACGAGGTGGACACCCTGATCCGCATCGACGCTGAAATGTAGGGGCGGGCCGTAACGGGTGTTCATCCCCGTCCGCCCGCCGTGGGCTGTTCGCTCTGCGGGAGCCGTAACGGATAGGCAAACCCCTCCCCTACATCCGTTCGCGACGTCAAGCGGACGCACAGCGAAGTCGATGGATATCCACCAAGCCTCCAACCCCCAGGACCTCGCCACCGCCCGCCGCTTGTTTCGGGCCTACCAGGCGGAGCTGGGGGTGGACCTGTGCTTCCAGGACTTCGAGCGCGAGCTGGCCGAGCTGCCGGGAGCCTACGCTCCGCCCAGCGGCAGCCTGCTGCTGGCCTTCGAGGGCGAGCGCGCCACAGGCTGCGTGGCCCTGCGCCCCATGGCGGAAGGCTGCTGCGAGATGAAGCGGCTGTACGTGGTCCCCCGGGCCCGCGGCACCGGCCTGGGCCGCCGCCTGGCGGTTGAAGTGATCGCCCTGGCCCGCGCCCTCGGCTACGCCCGCATGCGGCTGGACACCCTGGACACCCTGACCGAGGCTATGGCCCTGTACGCCAGCCTCGGCTTCACGCGGGCCGCGCCCTATTACACAAATCCGCTTTCCGAAGTGGTTTACTGGGAGCTGGACCTCCAGGGAACATCGGAAGGAGAGCGCGATGAACCACGCCCGTGAAGTCGACCTCGACACCTGCACCCGCTGCGGCGTCTGCGTGCGAATCTGCCCCAGCAGCGCCATCGAGATGGACGAGGCGGGCCCGGTCTTCATCGAGCCCGACCACCTGCCCTGTCTCGGCTGTGGCCACTGCGTGGCCTACTGCCCCAAGGCCGCCGTCAGCATGCCGGCCGTGGCCACGCGTGATCTGCCCGAAGCGCCCTCGGACGACCTGGGTCTGGCGGCTCTGCTCGGCGGGCGGCGCTCCTGCCGGGGCTTCCGTGACCGGCCGGTGGAGCGGGCCCAGATCGAGCGCATCCTCGAGCTGACGGCCCTGGCCCCCATGGGCATCCCGCCCCACGACACCGAGGTGCTGGTCCTGGATCGCCGCGAGGACATCGAGCAGCTGCTGGTGATGGCGCGCAAGCTCTACGGCAAGCTGCTCAAGGCCCTCGACCATCCCGTGGCCCGCCACATGGTACGCCTCAAGGCGGGCGCCGAGGTCTACCATGCCGTGGCCAGCCACGCCTCGCACGTCGTGCGGCTGGCCAACCAGTGGGAAGCCGAGGGCCGCGACCGCTACACCTACGAGGCCCCTGCTTTGCTGATCTTCCACGCCCGGAAGGGCGGCATCGGCCCGCGCGACGACGCCTTCATCACCGCCACCTACGCCATGCTGGCGGCCCACGCCCAGGGCCTCGGGACCATCATGCTCTCCATCGTCCCCCCGGCCGTGGAGCGCTCCAAGGAGCTGCGGGCCTGGCTGGGGATCCCCGACGACCACGAGGTGATGATGTCGGTGGCGCTGGGGCACCCCAAGCATCGCCCCAAGCGCTCCATCGAGCGTGAGCTGGCCGCCGTGCGCTTCTTCGGCGACGACGCGTCCACTCAGACCGCGCAGGCCTGAGCCAGCGCGTAGCGCAGCTCCACCGTGGAGCCCCACGCGGGGCGAGCCTCCGGCTCGAAGGTCACGGTCCAGCTCCCCTCGTCGTAGCTCCATCCCTGCTCCAGGATCACCCCATCGACCCTGATCTCGAGGGTCTGCATGACCGGCTCGGCGCTCGCGCGGAGCTGCAGCGGTGGGTCCGCGATCCCCTGGGCGAGCCTGGACAGGTCGTCTCCCCAGCTCTCGCTGCAGATGCCGAAGAAGGTTCCTCCGGTGGCCGCCACGGCTTCGACCATCCCGGTGTAGGCGGTCGCGCCCGAGCAGCCGGACGGGTACTCGCCGCCCACCGCATGGAAGACCAGCTGGGCGGGATCGTCCACCCAGGCGAGAAAGAGCGTGGTGTAGTGGTCCCAGCTGTTCTCGCTCTGCTCGGGCTCGTCCGAGATGCCAACCAGGTGGAGGGCGGCGCCGGGACGGATCAGCCCCTCGTTGCAGCCTCCGGCCTCGCTCTGGTTCAGGCAGGCCTCGAAGAGCATGAAGGCCCGCTCGCTGTTGCTGGCGTAAGGCCCGCCCAGGGCCATCATGGCGTCGGCCGCCGCCTCCGCCTCGCTGGCCTCGAAGCTGCGGTCGATCCAGAGATCGTCCCCGGCGATGCAGCCGTCGTCGGCCTGGGTGATGGCGAGCCTGAAGTCGGTCCCCTGCTCCACCAGCGCGGTCGCCAGCTCCCGCAGGCTGACGATCACCTGGCTCAGCTCCTGGTTCATGCCGCCGGACTTGTTCAAGGCGACCAGGAAGTCCACCTCGGGCTCGACCAGCTCGAAGCTGTCCTGGGTCAGCTGCTGGGCAGTCCCCGTCCCCGTGATGGCGGCAGAGACCTCGGGCGAGGCAGGATCGTCGCTGCGCACGGTGAGCCACGCGGTGTCGGCGTACTCGTCCAAGGGGGCGTAGACCCCGTTCAGGCTCACCCACTCGGCGGGGGCCAGGATCAGCAGACCGGGCTCCTCGCCCCCGAGATCGTCCAAGCCATCGAAGACCAGCTCGTCGCTGCTGGAAGTGAACTCCACAGACTCGATGAGCAGATCGGCGTTCCCGATGTTGGACAGCGTCAGCTCCAAGGCCTGCTCGCAGCCGACGACCACTTCTCCGAGGTCCTGCTCGAGGGGCGCCAGCTCCACCACGGGGGCCACACCGCTTCCCTGGAGGACCAGTGAGACGAAGGGTTCCTCCGGATCATCGCTCTCGATCCACAGCCGCGCCTGGTCGGTGGAGGAGCCGGGTGGGGCGTACCCGACCTCCAGCTCGATGCTCCCACCCGGGGCAACGAGCACCTCGGACACCGACCACCAGAACGGGGCGTCCGCGGGCTCCAGGTAGAGATCCAGCAGGTGGAGATCGCCATCGCCGATGTTGGCGACGGCAACGCGGTCCACCCGCTCCGGCTCCTCGAGCACCGCCAGGGCGCCGAAGTCCAGCGCAGAGGGCTCGACCTCGAGATCCGGTGCGCGCTCGGGTACGGCCGAGTCTGCCGGCACTCCGAACCGCCCACACCCCACGACAACCAGCAGCGCCAACGCGCTCGACAGACCACAACGCACCACCGACTCCCTGGCTCGAACCCACCCGGGCAGTGCGCCTGCAGCCCGGAAGCGATCACTTCCCGCCGTCGCTCGTTGCAGGCGTTATTCCTACATCATGCCCCGCGTGATCCCATGGACCGAGCTTCGAGACCTCGAGCAGGTCGCTCAGCTGTACGACCGCAGCGCCGAGAGCCTCGAGTCCATGCTCGCGGGCTGGCCCAGCGGCGTACGCGGCTACGCTCTGGAGAGCGTCCGGGGGGTGATCGCCGCTGCGCTGCGGGTCGAAGGCGAGGGCAGCCTGAGCCTGGCTCAGCTGACCCGCGACCCCGTGCTGCAGCCCCGGCGCGCCCTGCCCCTGGTGGCCTGGGGAGAGCAGCAAGCCCGCGAGCACGGCGCCCCCAAGCTCCGGATCTCGCTCAAGGGAGCCCCGGGCCTGGGGCCCCTGCTGGAGGCCAGGGGCTACGCCTTGACCGAGCGCTTCCTGCGGCTGGTGCTCGACGGCGAACCCCCGGCTCCCGCCCCCCTGCCGGAGGGCGTTCGCCCTGTCTCCCTTGCCGAGATCGGCGTGGAGCGCTTCCTGGCCATGAGCAACACCGCCTTCGCCACCGTGCCCGGCGCGCTGCCCCTAGGCGCCCAGGACTGGGAGCGGATGACCCAGGGTCCCGGCTACCGCGACGACCTGCTCCAGATCCTCGTCGGTCCCTCGGGGCCCCTCGGCTTCGTGAGGGCCGAGGTGGAAGCGGCCGTTGGCAGCATCGACGCCCTGGGCCTGGTGCCCCGGGCGCGCGGTCTGGGGCTGGGCCGCTGGCTGCTGCGCTGGTGTGGCCGCGCCCTGCGGGACCAGGGACACGAGACGGTGGACCTGTGGGTGGCCGAGAGCAACACGCCGGCGCTCCGCCTCTACACATCCGAGGGCTACCGACAGGTGCTCGTCCGAGAGAGCTGGGAGCTGGACCTGACGAAAAGTGAGGTCTAGCCCGGGTCGCAGACCTCGGCCCAGGTGACCAACTCTTCGTGGTAGGGCTTCAGGTCCCGCGCCATGAAGGCCATGCCCTCCCAGGGGCCCGACATACGCAGCTCCGTGGCTTGATCGGCCTCGCAGCCCCGCCTCAGCCAGCGCCGGGCCGCGCTGATGTGGGCGAAGGAGAGCACCGCCGCCCGGGTGCCGGTGGGCATCTGTCGCTCCCAGATGGGATCGGGGGTCTCGGGCCAGACTTCCCATGTGGTGGGGGCCATGTCGGCCACCACGTAGACCATGGGCTTCTCGGGCGCCGGAGGCCGGATCAACAGGAAGGAGCTGTCGGGCTCCCCCGCCAGCCACTGGTCCATGAAGTAGGCGATGGGGTCGCCCTGGCGGGTGACGGCGGTCTCGGCCAGCACCCCCAGCACCCGGGGCCGATCGCCAGCGTCCTCTCTCAGGGCCATGACCGCCGGCTCGAGCACCCCCAGGTGATCCAGGTGCGCGGGGGGCACCGCCATGGGACCCCGCACCTCGACCCGCAGGGCCTGATAGCAGGCACTGATGACGGCCAGCCCCAGCAGCATGCCCACCCCGATGCGCAGCTGCGGGAAGGGAGAGCGGGCCGGGAGCGGCAGCCGGGCCAGCAGCCCCAGCACGCCCCAGGAGGCCAGCAGGATGTGCAGGGGCAGGACCACCGCCAGGTGGTAGGGCTGCAGGTAGCCCAGCAGCTTCACCACCACGAGCAGCAGCACCCACGAAGTGGTGCCCCAGGCCACCATGGGCAACGCGAGCGGGGCTGAGCGCCGAACGAAGAACAGCAGCGGCAG
>CAZHIK010000263.1:0-9873 GCA_964532635.1 uncultured Enterobacterales bacterium | reverse complement strand
GTCGCCGGTGTCCAGGCCCGTGTCGGGGGGCGCTGGCACGCAGACCGGCCCCGGGTCCATGTGCAGGGTGTAGCTGGCTTCTTCGCAGACGTACCCCGGATCGCAGGTGCCCTCGGGGCAGGTCAGAGCGCAGGTGCCCGCCGTGTAGAACTGGCTCGAGAAGACGCAGATCTCCTCGCAGTTGATGTGGTCGATGAAGCACTCGGTGCCGACGGGGTCCCGGACCTCGTCGCAGACCTTCAGCTCGTCGATCTCGCGGCAGTAGCGCTCGCTGGTGTCGATGCCCTCGCAGTCGCCGTCGTCCTCACAGGCGTCGGTGCCGGTGGGGTAGTTCTCACAGATGCCGCGCATGTCGTCGCCGGACAGCGTCGCCATCCAGGAGCCCCCGAAGTAGGCCAGGTACATGGTGGAGGTGACGTAGAAGTACTCGTGGTCCATGCCCGTAGAGTGGCCCAGCTCGTGGAGCAGGACCGAGCCGACGTGGAGCACGGGGGAGCCACCCACGGCTGCGCCGGTCTCGGCATCCCAGCCGAAGTCCACGGCGTTGAACAAGATGTCGGTCTCGCGGATGGTGGGCACGTCGCCTTCGTAGTCGAAGCGCACCACGCTCATCGCAGCGGCGGTGTCGTGCCACTCCCAGCTGTCGTTCTCCCAGGCGATGACGTTGAGGCCGTCGTCCTCGACCTGGGCTCCGGTGCGACCCTGGTACTCGAAGGCGAAGGTGGAGCAGGCCACGTTGGTCCACTGGTCCAGGGACTCGATGAAGACGGCCTCGGTCTCGTCAGCGCCGACATCGGCGATGCCTTCCTCGTTCATCAGGTAGGGCCAGGGGAGCAGGTCGTCGTCGAGGTGGTTGCCGTTGAGGTTCCAGACGGGCTGGGGGTCCAGGGAGCGCATCCCGGCGCCGTGGCCCACGGGTACGGCGCCGACGTCGGCCTGGCCGATCTCCACCTGCCAGCGCTGGCCGGGCTGCACCACGGGCACGCCCAGCACCGCGGCCGGGGGCCCGCCGTTGGCGCCAGGCAGCAGGAAGCTGTGCTCGTCGCCGCGGTCGTCCAGCAGAGTCACCTCGGTGTGGGGCAGCCAGGACGGCCCGCTGACCACCTGGACCGCCAGGATGGTGCCGGTGACGAGAGTCGCGGTGGACATGTCAACCTCCCTGTCTGCCGGTCGAGGATAGCATGGGAAAGGTAGCGCATTACACGTGCCGTAGGGATGCCGGTGGCCCATGCGCTGGCGGTTATTACTTCTAGGATTCGTCCCTAAGGACATCGGAAAACATCTATGTCTCCATTCGAAGCGTACCAAGGCCACCGACAGGTCACCGGCCTGCTGGCCCCTGGCATCCTGCTGGTGGTGATCGCGCTGCTGGTGGGCGGTGGTCTGGTGTTGGGATCCGGTGTCGCGCTGGCCGCGGCGCTGCACTGGCTGCTGGTGGTCGTTCTGATGCTGGGTGCCCGCCGCAGCCTCGGTCTGGCCGCTCGCCTATCCCAGAGCGGTCCTGTCCCCAGGATCTGGTCCTTTGGCGTCGGCCGCCTGCTGGGCGGATTGCTGGTGGTCGGGGTGGTGGTGGTCCTCTACCGCTGGCCCGGCGTCGAGCCCGTCCCCTCCATGGCTGGCCACCTCGGCCTGGCTGGCCTTCTGGCCGCCGTGGCTTTCGGCTCCGGGGTGCTGGCCCGCTACTACGAGGCCACACCCACCACCCAGCTGCCCGACGCTCCTGGTCTGGCCACCGCGGCCCGAGTGGGAGCCTGGCTGGCGCTGGTGGCTGCTGTCTCCGCTGGCCTGCGGGCCATCGGCAAGCCAGTGTGGGAGCCCGGTGTGGCCTTGGCGTTGATGGCTGTTCCGGCAGCGCTGGCTGTCGAGCTACTCGCGATGGGTTTGTTCGGCCTGATCCGGCGCCCCCGCATGGGATCTGCCTTCGGTGCCGATCTGCTGCTCTCTCGCCTGCTCGGCTCCAGCTTCAACCCTGTCCAGAGCGTCTTCACCGCGGTGGAGCGCACCTTCGGCGTGGACGTGCGCAGCTCCTGGGCCCTGGTCTTCCTGCGCCGAGCCGCCCTGCCCGTGGTGCTGGGGCTGGGCCTGATCGCCTGGCTGCTGTCGGCCGCGGTGATGGTCGATGCCCCGCAGCAGGCCGTGCGCGAGCGCTTCGGGCGCGTCCAGCCTGGTCGAGTACTCGAACCTGGGCTGCACCTTGGCTTGCCCTGGCCCTTGGACTGTGTCCACGTGGTGGATGTCCGCAGGGTCCGCGAGATGCCCATCGGCTACGTCGAGGCCAAGGCCGGCGCCGACGCCCTGTGGACCCAGTACCACGCGGCCGAGGAGTTCAACCTGCTGCTGGGTGATGGGCGCGATCTGGTCACCGTCAACGCCGAGCTGCAGTACAGGGTGGGCGACGTGCACGCCTGGCTCTACGGCACCCAGAATCCCGACACGGCCCTCGAGACCCTGGCCTACCAGGTGCTGATGAACGCCACGGTGGACAAGACCCTCGATCGGGTGCTGTCCCTGGACATCGGTGGCTTCTCGGCGCGCATCGCCGCGGACATCCAGGACCTGGCCGACGAGCACGGCCTCGGTGTCGAGGTGGTGGCCTTCAACCTGCGGGGCCTGCACCCGCCGGTGGCCGTGGCCAACGACTACCAGGCAGTGGTGGCCGCCCAGATCGATCGTGGCACCTACGCCATGGAGGCCCAGGCCTACCGCTACGGCGCGCTGCCCAAGGCCGAGGCCGCCGCCGCCCGCACCACCCGCCGGGCCGAGGCTGACCGGGCAGGGCGCCTGTCCAAGGCCAAGGGCGAGGCCATCGCGTTCCAGACCCTCGAAGCCCAGTACTCCGCCAGTCCTGATCTCTACCGCTTCCGCCGCCGCCTCGAGACCATCGAGCAGGTCCTCGGAGACAACCCCCACTACGTCATCGACGCGCGCATCGAGCGCGACGGTGGCGCCCTGTGGATTCTCGAGTAGCCGCAGAGGAGCCCGCCATGCGAGACAACATCATCCGCTACGTCCTGGGCGCCGCCATCCTGCTGGGCCTGGTGTTCTTCGCCTTCACCTGGCAGCTCCGCGAGGGGCAGGTGGCCATCCGCCTGCGGCTCGGCAAGTCCGTCGATGTGGTCGACGACGCTGGGCTGCACGGCAAGCTGCCATGGCCCATCGAGCGCGTCGTCCTGCTCGATGGTCGATCGCGGGTCCTCAACACCCGCCACACCGAGATGCTCACCCGCGACAAGAAGAACGTGATCCTGCTGTCCTACGTGGTCTGGAAGGTCTCCGAGCCCCTGCGCTTCTACCAGAGCCTGGGCAGCATCGAGGCCGCTGACTCGAAGCTCGACGGCCTGGTCACCAACGCCAAGATCTCGGTGCTCGGCGGCTACGACCTCAGCGCCCTGGTATCCACGACCACCGAGGATCTGATGGTCGCCGAGATCGAGCGAGCCATCCTCGACGATGTGGCCGCCAAGGCGTCGGACAAGTACGGCGTGGCCATCCAGGAGGTGGGCTTCAAGCGCCTGTCGCTACCCGAGGGCAACACCCGCTACGTCTTCGAGCAGATGCGCGCCGAGCGCAAGCAGTACGCCGCCCGCTTCAGGGCCGAGGGTGAGCGCGAGGCCGCCAAGATCCGCGCCGACACCGACCTCGAGGTGGCCACCATCCGAGCCGAGGCCAACGAAGAGGCCGCTCGCATCCGGGGTGAGTCCGAGGCCGAGGCGGCTCGCATCTACGCCGAGGCCCACAGCCTCGATCCCGAGTTCTACCGCTTCATGCGCTCCCTCGAGTCCATGGACAAGGTGCTGGGCAAGAAGTCCACCGTGGTGCTTCGCACCGACAGCCCACCCTTCCAGCTGCTGCAGGAGGGTGCGCGGTGACCACCCGCGATCAGGGTTCCAGCGAGCTGCGCCGCTTCGGCGGCCCGGTGCTGCGCTCCTTCGAGCTGGGGCTGGGCTACCTGCGCTGGGGCGCGCTGGCCATGCTCGTGGCCTACATGCTCTCGGGCCTGGTGGTGGTGCGCTCGGACGAAGTGGCTGTGGTCCTGCGCTTCGGGGCCCTCGCTGGCGGCACGCCGGCCACGGCTCTGCGACATCCCGGCCTGCACTTCAGCCTGCCTCGCCCCTTCGACGAGGTGCTGAGGGTCAAGGTCGAGAAGGTCTACGAGCTCGAGATCTACGACCTGCACTTCCGGCGACCAGGCGACCAGAAGCCCACTCGCTCGCGGCGAAAGACCATCGATCCGGTCCTCGAGGGCTACGCGCTGACGGGTGATCACAACATCATCCAGGTCGACATGGTAGCGCGCTACCAGATCGAGGATCCCGTGGCGTTCGCGCTGCACCAGGCCGCCCCCCAGCGGCTGCTGCGCGATGCCATCATGGCCGCCACGGTGCGCACCATGGGCGAGGTGGAGGTCGACAGCGTGCTGTCCGATGGCCGCTCGCAGTTCGTGATCCGGGTGGTGCAGCGCACCCAGGAGCGCCTCGATCGTGCTGGCTCCGGCCTGTCCCTGGTGTCCCTCGAGGTCACCGAGCTGGCCCCGCCGCGCCAGGTCCAGAGCGAGTTCGAGCAGGTGCAGAACGCCTTCATCGACATGGAGACTCAGCTCAAGGAGGCCCAGAAGCTGCGCGAGGAAGAGGTCCCCCTGGCCCAGGCCGCCCGGGACCAGGCCCTGCGCGAAGCCGAGGGCTACGCCACCGAGCTGTTGGCCCAGGCGCGCGGCGACGCCGGCATGTGGCGCGATCTGTACGCCGAGTACCGCAAGAACCCCCGCGTGGTGCGCGAGCGGGTGTACCTCGAGGCCATCGAGGCCTCCCTGCCCAATGCCGGTCGTATGCGCTGGGTGCCTCCGCCTCCCGACGGCAACCGCTACGGGCCCGAGGGCTTCCGCCTCTCCATCCCCGCGGGGGACTAGGTGAGCACCATGCAACAGTGTGAGCACGACGCCTGCCGCGACGCCGACTGCTGCCTCGAAGTGCCCCGGGTCGGCCGGGTCGCCAGCATGGCCGCGGCGCGGCAGGTGGAGCTGGAGCCCGAAGAGCAGCGCGAGATGGCCCTGCGCCTCGGCTCGGTGTTGGTGGGCGGTGGCCTGCTGGCGGTGGGCTGGGCCTGGGGCCGCTTCTTCCCCGATCAAGAACCCGTGGCCGCCGTGGTGCAGCTCATCGCGGTGGTCATCGTGGCCTGGCCGGTGTTCGCCCAGGCCGCCGAGGGCTTCGTGTCCAAGGATCCGGGTAGCTACACCGAGCAGCTGGTGGCTCTGGCCATCCTCGCGGCCGTGGTCATCGGCGACTTCACCACCGCGGGGCTCGTGCCCCTGCTGATGGAAGTGGGGCACCTGCTCGAGGAGCGCTCGGTCATGGGGGCCCGGGCGGCCATCGAGGGCATTCAGAAGCTCCATGCCCGCACCGCCACCCTGCTCGAGGGTGAGACCGAGCGCGAGGTGGCGTCGGAAGACCTCCGGGTGGGCGAACGGGTGATCGTGCGCCCCGGCGAGACCATCCCCGCCGACGCCGTGGTGGTCCACGGGCGGTCCAGTGTCGATCAGTCATCGGTCACCGGCGAGTCCATACACGAGGACGTCGCCCCCGGCAGCCCCGTCTTCGCAGGCACCGTGAACCTCGACGGTCTCATCCAGGCCGACGTGCGAGGTGTGGGCGGCGACACCGCGCTGGGTCGGGTGGTCGAGCTGCTGCGCAAGGCCGAGGAGTCCAAGGCCCCCATCACCCGTCTGCTCGAGCGCTACGCGACCGCCTACCTGCCCATCGTGCTGGTGATCGCGGGGGTGGTGCTCTTCGCCACGGGCAAGGTGGACCGGGCCATCGCTGTGCTGGTGGTGGCCTGCCCCTGCGCCCTGGTGCTGTCGGGCCCGGTGGCCATGGTGGCCGCCCTCGCCGTGGCCTCACGCTGGAGCATCCTGATCAAGGGCTCGAGCTTCCTCGAGCGGGTCAGCGAGGTCGACACCGTGGTGCTGGACAAGACCGGCACCGTCACCCTGGGCAACCTGAGCGTGCTCGAGGCTCACCCAGCCGAGGGTGTGGATGCCGAGGAGCTGATGCGGGTGGCCGGGCGCTGCGGCCACGGCTCGCTGCACCCGGTCTCCCGGGCTGCCTTCCAGGCCGCGCTCGAGCGGGGCATCGCGGTGGAGCCGCCCCTGCAGCTGCGTGAGCAGGCGGGCCAAGGGGTGGCGGCCGAGACCGGCGAGGGCCTGCTGCGCCTGGGGCGCGCCAGCTGGCTGGCCGAGCAGGGATTGAGCTTCGATGCCGTGACCCCCAGCCGAGGCATCGCGGTCTTCGTGGCCCGCGGCAACGAGGTATTGGGCTGGCTGGAGCTGGCCGACACACCCCGTCCCGAGGCGGCCGAGGCCCTCGAGGGCCTGCGGGCGCTGGGGGCCAAGCGCCTGGTGTTGTTGACCGGCGATCGCGAGGCTGTCGCTGCGCGGGTGGCCGAGGAGCTGGGCTTCGACGCCTACGAGGCCGAGGTGCTCCCCGAGCGCAAGGCCGAATTGGTGGCCGAGGAGCAGGCCGCGGGCCGTCGCGTGATGATGGTGGGCGACGGCGTCAACGACGCCCTGGCGCTGCGCAGCTCCGACGTGGGCGTGGCCGTGGGCGCGGTGATCAACGAGGTGGCCCTGGGCGGCGCCGACATCGCCCTGATGGGCAACAACCTGGCCCGCCTGCCCCAGATGGTCGACCTGGCCAACCGCACCCGTCGCACCGTCAACCTCAACGTCACCATCGGCGTGGGGTTCTCGGTCCTGATGCTCACCCTGGCTGCCGTCGGCGTCATCAGCCCGCTGTGGGGTGCGCTGCTGCACAACGGCGGCGCCATCTTCGTGGTGGTCAACTCGGCGCGCTTGCTCACGCTGGTGAAGGACGAGGGCTAACGCCCCACCACCACCGGGTTGCGCTCCAGCGCTGCGCTCCAGGCGACCTTGCGGGGCACGGTCTCCTCGCCCCAGAGGCGCTTGCCGGAGGCGTCCATGCGCTGGGCAACCAGCTCGCTGTCGCCGCTGTGCTCGCCGTCGCGGGCCACCGCCTCGAAGAAGGCCACCACACCGCCAGCACCGTCAGCGGCCACGGCGGGGTTGCGCTCGAGGTGGGTGGTGGCGCTGAACAGGGCGCTGCGGGCGCCGTCGTGCCACAGCAGGGTGCCGTCGGGACCCAGGCGCTGGGCGTAGATGTCGGCGTCCTTGCTCAGGTGGGCTGCGGGGGGGCTCTGGGCGAAGACCGCGATGGCTCCACCAGCGCCGTCGCTCACCAGCCGCGGGTGGTCTTCGCTCCACTCGGAGCTGGCCAGCGCCACCGGTGCTCCGTCGTTCCACAGGCCAGCGCCGTCGGGGCCGATGCGCTGGGCGAACAGGTCGAGCCCGCCGGCGCGGGGGCCCTCACGCCACTCCACCTGGTAGGCCACGATGGCACCTCCGGCGCCGTCGCTGACCACGGCGGGCGGCCCTTCGATGAGGGTGGTGGCCGAGACCACCTTGTAGACGTCGGGATCCTGGCTCCATGGAAGCGTGCCGTCCGCGGCCACCCGCTGCACCATCAGGTCGTGGTCACCTGCGAGCTCACCCTGCACCACCTCTTCGCGGAAGAACACCAGGGCACCACCTGCGCCGTCGGGCAGCAGCGCAGCGTCGCTGAGCGAGCCGGTGGCCGTCGCGATCACCAGGGGCACTCCACCCTGGCCCCACAGGGGGGCGCCGTCTGGCGCGATGCGGTGGGCCCACAGCTGCTTGCTGCCGGCGCGCTCCCCGCTGGTGGGCTCGATCTCGAACACCACGATCAGGCCGCCGGTACCGTCGGCGATGGCCACCGCGCCGGTGGTCAAGCCCTCACCCGCGGCGATGGGCAGGCCCTCTTGTGAGCCGTCGGCCCACTGCAGGCTGCCGTCGGGTCCGAGGCGCTGGGCAGCCAGGTCGATGTCCAGGTCGCCGTCTTGATCGTGGCCGTGGCGCTCGAAGATCACGAAGGCGCCACCGTCACCGCTGGGCACCAGCACCGGTGCCCGCTCCACCACGTCGGTGGTGGCCAGCAGGGCGCTCTTTTCACCGCCACCCCACAGCAACGCTCCGTTGGCGTCCACCCGCTGGGTCAGCAAGTCCAGGTCGCCCATCAGAGGTCCCTCGGGAACCTCGGCCTCGTAGACCGACACGAAGCCGCCGGAGCCGTCGGGGACCGCGACGGGGCGGCGCTCGTGGTAGACCGAGGCCGCCACCACCACCATGTGGTCGGTGGCCCACTGGGGCGTACCATCGGCCAGGTCGACGCGCTGGGCGGCCACGTCGCCGGCCGGCCGGCCCTTGGGGGCCCCCAGGCCGAAGACCACGCTCATGGCGGTGGGCGGCGGGAGGGGAGGCGGGGGCTCCACCACGGTCGGCTCCGGCTCGGGATCGGGCTGCACCACGAAGGAGGGCGGGCCGTCATCGGAGTCGGAGGAGCAGGCGATCAACAGGGCGAGGAGCAGGTGCATGGGGTTCTCCTGTCGCGAGCGTATCAGAGCGGGCTAAACGTGACCTACGCTCGAGAGGTGCCCTTGATTCCAGCGCTGCTCGCCGCGCTCGCTTGCCTGGCCGTCACCGCGGCGCTGGTGTGGTGGTTGCTTCGCCTGCACCGGCAGTTGGTGTTGCTGGCGTACGCGGTGCACTGTGCGCGGGAAACGGGCGAGGGGGAGGCCGAGGCGGCCGAGAGGCTCGCGCGCTCGCTGGACGGCTTTCCCGCGGGGGTGCTGGGGCGCTGGATGGGGCTGGGCGATGGCGTATGATGGCCAGGCCTCCGGCTCGGCTTCCCATGCGTCTGGCTTGCCTCCTCACCCTCCTGATCTTCTCCCGCCCTGCCTGGGCGCAAGAAGAAAGCCGCTCGTATCGCTTGGAAGGGACCGAGGAGCAGTGGAGCGTCTTCGCTGACGGTGACCGGGTGGACGTGTTGGAGTTGTCCCTCGCGCTAGGAGACGCCTGGATCCACGACAAGGCCGAAGCGAGCCTGCACTACGCCCGCATCCCCACGTTCTGCATGATCGGCACGGGGCTGCTGATGCAGGGCATCGGCGTCATCGGGTTCGGCATCGCAGGGCTTGTCCACGCCATGGGCTTCGAGGTGGACGACGGGGCGCTCATGGGCACCACGGGCCTGTTCCTGGGCGGTGGTGCCGTGATCGGCGGCGGCGTGGCGCTGTACCACTGGGGTACCAAGCCTCACTTCCTGCGGCCCCAGCGCTACTACGACTACGACGAGCTCCGCGGGCGGCTGGAGGGACAGGCGAGGGTATCCGCACGGGATGCGACGGCCCGGATCGAGCTGTCTCTGGCGCCTACGGGTGTTGGTATCCGGCTTTGGTGGTGGGCTCATCCCGATTGATTCCCTCCGTCCTCTGCTCTACCATCGACCCATGCGCGGATCGGCATTCGAGGCCCTGCTCTCTGTGACACTCCTGGGTGCATCCTCGCAAGGATGCCTCGCCCCGGGCACTGTGGATGAGGTCCACGCCGTGCAGGTGGCCCTGCTCGCCACCACCGAGCTCCCCGATCACGTCCGGCTGGCTCGGCTGCTCCCTGACGTGGAGCCAGGGACGACCCGCCTGGTGGAAATCCGCGATGGCGCATGTGCCGTGCAGGTCGAGACGAAGACCGAAGGTGGCGATGGCAGCTTCACCCTCTCGCTGTGTCAGCCAGGATGTGTCACCAGCGGCTACGAGCTGACGAGCTGGGAGTCCAGCGGCAGCTGGGACAGCGGTAGTGCCCGCAGGGATGTGGTGATGGAGGGGTGGGGTGAAGCCCAGCTCCACTGGGGAGGCGAGAGCCTGGACGGGAGCTTCGAGCTCGAGGACTTCGACTCCAGCCAGACCGATGAGCTGCTCGAGCTGCGGGCGGTGATGGCCTTCCCCAAC
>CAZHIK010000262.1:4433-9880 GCA_964532635.1 uncultured Enterobacterales bacterium | reverse complement strand
ATCCACCATCTGGCGGGCGCGTTGCGCGAGAGAGGCGCGCGGCGTATCACCCAGCAGCGATGCAACGCGGGCATCGGTTGTCAGGAAAGACGGAGCAGAAGTGGACTCATCAAAAAGCAGCACACGGGCACCGACCTCGAGAGCTTCAATCACACCGGCAGCCTGCGAAACAGCCGCATCAGCAGAATCCGTGCTGTAAGAAGCCGGATCAGCATCATCGATCTCCGCGAAGAACGGACTCACATTGATTTCCTGAACACAGCGGCCCGGATCAGCCTCGATCTGCACAGCATCAGAAACTGTCAGCACATGCTCACGGCCATCGCCGGGAATGTGATTGAACACACCGGCAGCCAGCGCATCCATAAAGCTTTTGCGACCGTTGGCAACATCACCGACCACAACGGTCAGCCCCGCTGGAACGCCGAGTCCACGAAGTGTTCCGGCATTCGGGACTTCGATCTCTGTCACTTCATCCCCTTCAACCTCGAACGGAGCAATATTGTCGTAGTCCGGCTCATCAGAATCTTTTTCGCGCGCTAGGAATGATCCTTCGCCGACAAAACCAACCACACCCATCGTGGCGAGCGACTGACGAACGCGGTCCGCGTCCTCCATTGTATCCACAAAGTTCTCGGCCTCGCCCATGTTAAGGTTACAGCAGAACAGGCTGCTGCTGATCACTTCCGGCAGGTCGTCAAAGAAAAGCTGGCTGGCTGCTTCCCCATCGATCCGGCCACCGCCTTCACCCTGGGCCTGGTGCTCGGGCGTCAGTGCGAGCGGGTCTTGTTCGCCCGAGACTCGCGCACCAGCGGCCCCGAGCTGGTGGCAGGCCTGGCGGCGGGCGTGAGGGCCGCGGGCGCCGAGCCCGTCGCTGTGGGGGTGCTACCCACGCCCGCTCTGTCGGTGCTGCTCGAGGACGGCTGGGGCCAGCGGGGTGTGATGGTCACCGCCAGCCACAACCCCCCGGGCGACAACGGCCTCAAGGTCCTGGGCGCGGATGGCCACAAGCTGGGCGACGAGGCCCAGGCCGAGCTGCAGCGCGCCCTGAACCACAGCCTGGCCACGGAACCGGCTGGGACGCCGGAGCCCGCCGACGAATCCCGCCACCCCCAGGCCCGGGAGCGCTACCTGGCGGTGCTCAGGGAGCACCTGCCCCCGGGCCCGTGGCTCGAGGGTGTGCGGGTGGTGCTGGACGGCTCCTTCGGGGCGGGCAGCGACACCGGGCCCGCGATCTTGCGGCAGCTCGGCGCCGAGGTCATCCCCTTCGCCTGCGAGGTCGACGGCGAGCGCATCAACGTCGGCTGCGGCGCGGTGCACCCCCAGGCCCTCGCCGAGCACGTCCTCCAGTGCGGCGCCGATGTGGGCATCGGGTTGGACGGTGACGCCGATCGCGGCGTGCTCGTGACCGCCCAGGGTCAGGTCCTCGACGGCGACGCGCTGCTGTACCTGCTGGCCACCCCACCCGCCGTGGTGGGCACCGTGATGAGCGGAGGCGGCGTGCAGGAAGCCCTGGCCGCCCGCGGCATCGAGCTGCTGCGTACCCCCGTGGGGGACCGCTTCGTCGACGCCGCCGTCCACGGTCGAGGGCTGAGCGTGGGGGCCGAGACCTCCGGTCACGTCTGCCTCGCCGACGGCCTGCCCACCGCTGATGGCATGCTCTCCTGTCTTCGGGTGCTGGCGGGTGGGACCGATCTCGAGGTCCGCCTGGACGGCTACCTGCCCTGGCCACGGGTGCAGCAGGCCGTGCGTGTCACCCATCGTCCCCCCCTCGATGAGCTCCCCGAGATCGTCGCAGCACAGCAGCTTGCCGAAGGCGAGCTGGGGGACGCCGGTCGCACCCTGCTGCGCTACTCCGGCACCGAGCCTGTCCTGCGCGTCCTGGTCGAAGGGCGCGATGAGTCCCTGGTCCAGCGGGTCGCCGCCGATCTCGTGCGCGCGGTCCGCGCCTGCATTGGAGCGTGAACATGCCCCCTCGTCTCGGCCTCAACATCGATCACGTGGCCACCCTGCGCGAAGCACGCAAGGCCACCTACCCCTGCCCGGTCGCCGCTGCCCTGCTCGGAGAGCTGGCTGGTGCCGCCCAGATCACCTGCCACATCAGGGGAGATCGCCGCCACATCCAGGATCACGACCTCATTCGTCTGCGGGCCTCGGTCCAGACCCTGCTGAACGTGGAGCTGGCCATCACCGACGAGATGCGAGCCATCGCCCTGGCTGTGAAGCCTCACCGGGTCACCCTCGTGCCCGAGCGTCCGGGCGAGGTCTCCACCGAGGGCGGTCTGGACGTGGTGGGTCACCGCAAAGCCATCGCCGCGTTCACCGCGGCCATGGTGGACGCTGGCGTCCGCGTCAGCCTGTTCATCGATCCCGTTCCCGAGCAGGTGGAGGCCTCGGCCATGCCCGGGGTGGACATGGTGGAGCTGAACACCGCCGCCTACGCCGAGGGCGGTGGGGCCCACGAGCTGGAGCGCCTGAAGACGGCCGCCGTCCTCTGTCAGCAGCTCGGGGTCGAGGTGGCGGCAGGCCACGGCCTGACCCACCACAACCTGCCCGAGCTGGTGACCGCGGTGCCCGAGATCATCGAGTACAACATCGGCCACGCCATCATCGGACGATCGGTGTTCACGGGCCTCGATCAGGCCGTGCGTGACATCTGCCGCATCCTGGCGGGGCAGGCTCCGTGATCCCCGTCTCCACCGCGGCACAGGTCCGCGCGCTCGACGAGCGGGCCATCCGCGATCTCGGCGTCCCGGGGCCCGTGCTGATGGAGAACGCCGGGCGCCTGGCCACCCGAGTGCTGCTCCATCGCCACACCGCTGCTGCCCAGCGTGGGGTGCGGGTGCTCTGCGGGCGGGGCAACAACGGGGGCGACGGCTGGGTCATGGCTCGGCACCTGGCCCTCGCGGGCGTGCCCGTGCAGGTCGCGACCATCAGCGGGCGCACGTCCGACGACTGCGCCCTGAACCGCGCTATCTGCGAGCGCATGGGCGTCATCATCCATGACGACTGGCAGCCCACCGATGCCATCGGCCCGGGTGGCACCGGGCTGTTGGTGGACGCGCTGCTGGGCACTGGTCTGTCTTCGGACCTGCGGGGGACCGTGGCGGCCTGGGTGGAGCGCGCCAACGCCTCGGGGCTACCCATCCTCGCCGTGGACCTGCCCACCGGCCTGCACGCCGACACCGGGGCTCCCCTGGGGCTGGCCGTCCGCGCGTCCACCACCGTCACCTTCGGTCGGCTCAAGGCCGGGATGCTCCTCGAGCCAGGAGCCGACTACGCGGGTCGCGTGGTGGTGGCGGACATCGGCCTGGATGCGGCGAGCCACCTGCTGCCGGAGCTGGTGCCCGCGCCCGCTTCGGACATCGGGGCCTGCCTCTCCGTGCCCGAACCCGCCGATGTAGCCGCCTGGTTGCCCCAGCGGCCGGCGGGGGGGCACAAGGGGTCCAGTGGACACCTGGCGGTGGTTGCGGGCAGCGGTGAGAAGGCAGGGGCTGGTGTGCTGACCTGCAACGCCGCGATCCGCGCTGGTGCGGGGCTGGTGACCCTCTTCCTGGCCCGCTCCGCCTGGGGTCGGCTCGAGGGCCTGCGCCCCGAGGTGATGGTCGACGACGTGGACGCCCTCGAGCCGAGTGGCTTCTCGGCCCTTGCCGTGGGCCCCGGTGTGGGCGCCGAGCCTGTCGTGGTGGCGCGCTGTCGGGAGCTGTGGCAGACCGCTCCTGTGCCTGCTGTGTTCGACGCCGACGGTCTCAACGCCCTGGTGGATGCCTTCGAGCCTTCCGCCTGGCCACGCCTGATCACCCCCCATCCCGGTGAAGCCGGCAGGCTGCTGGCCAGCGGCGCCGCTGCTGTGCAGCGGGATCGACTGGGGTCCTTGCGGGCCCTGAGCCGGGTGGCACCCACCCTGCTCAAGGGACGCCACACCCTGGTCAGCGGTACGCCGCCCACGGTCAATCCCACCGGGAGCCCTGCGCTCGCGACGGCCGGGTCCGGGGATGTACTGACCGGCTTGGTGGGGGCCCTGCTGGCCCGGGGGATGGGTCCCGAGCGCGCGGGCTGTGCCGCCGCCTTCCTCCATGGCTACGCCGCCGAGCTGTGCGGGCCGCAGCTGCTGGTGGCCGGGGATCTGGTCGAGCGCTTGCCCGAGGCGCTGCACGCCGTGGCCGACCGTGGGCCCAGTGTGGAGATCGAGAGAGACTGAGACCCAGGAATTGTCTGGAGGAGGCTCAAATACTCCCCCGGATCTGCCGATGGGCACTTCGAGCGGATCGCTCCCTCCTGCCGCGCCCCATCGGAGGACCCCCATGCGTCACCTTGCTCCTCTTGTCCTCTTGCTCGCAAGCCCAGCCGCCTTTGCCGACTGGGAGACTCCCGAGCCCGAGCAGCTCGTGGACCAGCTGTCCGTCGCCATCGCCTTGAAGGCCCACTACGTCGATCTGCAGAGCGCCAGCGCCCTGGTGGCCTCCACCTCCGATGGTCCTCTCATCAAGCGCTACGATCGTCTCCGCGGGCGGGAGCATCTCGAGACCACCCAGGCCACGACCGTGGCCTTGATGAGCCTGGACTCCTACGCGGCGCCCGGTGAACCCCAGACCTGGAGCATCGAGGCGGGGGAGATCTGCACCCGCATCAAGGGCGCACAGGTGCCCGTGAGCCACGCTCGCCTCACCGCGGTGAGCCCCTTCGACACCGAGTCCACCAGCGAGAGCGCACAGATCTTCCGAGGCGCCAGCTCGGAGGGCGAGGAGGTCCTCACCTGGCTGCGTCCCGGTGAGACCGTCACCATGGTCCAGGCTGAGAGCGTTCGGACCAAGAAGCGCATCGAGCGCATCGAGCTGCGCCAGCGGGATCGCCGGCTCACCATCACCCGTGACCAGCAGAGCTCGGAGGCCTGCTACCAGCGGGACTAGCCGCTGGCGGGCCACTCGCGAGCATCGCTCCGCGTCACTGCTCCCGGTGGCAGGTCCGCAGCCGTAGCTCCTTGAGGGACTCGGCCACGAGGCGGGCGACGCGGTAGACCTTTGGCGGCGTGGAGAGCAGGGCCTGGTTGACCTCGAGCTCGAGGTAGATGACCTGGCGTGCGAGGCCGTGGCGCTCGGCGCTGTAGATCAGGCCACGGCGGCCGGAGTATGGCTCGTTGAGGGCGGTGACCAGGCCGCGGGCCGCGAGGCTCTGGGCCAAGCGGGTGGCGATGGCCTCGTAGGGGTTGAAGAGCACCCCGATGTCCAGCTCGCGTTGGAGGCCGTACAGCGCGGGGACGAAGCTGTGGACCGAGACCAGTGCCACGTCGCCGCCCCGGGGCAGGCGCCGCTCCAGCAGGTCATCGATGCGCTTGTGAAAGACCGCATGGTAGCGCTCGATGCGCAGAGCCCGCTCGTGAGGTGAGAGCAGCTCGTTGAAGCCCAGAGGGTGTTGCTCCACCCGCGGCACGATGACCGTCGGGTCCG
>CAZHIK010000262.1:0-4423 GCA_964532635.1 uncultured Enterobacterales bacterium | reverse complement strand
GCGGCTGAAGCGGGACAGCACCCCCACCGAGCCGGTGTTGCGCACGATCTCCCTCACCAGCTCCGCAGCGCCGATGTCGTAGGCCCAGTGGGTGGCGAGCCAGGGCTGGTCCTGGGGGCCTGGACGAATGGGATCGGGCAGGCGGTTGCTGGCGTGCTCACAGGAGAGCACGAAGCGACCGTGCCCGGGCCAGCCGATCACCTCGCTGGCATCGTCCACTTCGTGTACGTGCTGCTCTTCTGTGCTCATGACGGCCCCTACCTAACGACGCGCCCCCTCGAGGGGTAGGGTCAAGACAGGGTCATGAATGCACCGGGGGCTGCTCGAGGTGGGCTGGGATACGGCACCCCTCACAAGCCAGCGGCTCCGGAGTGCTCCAGCAGGTGAAGGAACAGGCTTCCCAAGGCGGCAAAGCGCTTCGCAGTGCGCTCCGGAAGGCCTGGCCTGCGGTCTATCTCATCGCTCCAACGGCGCTGCTCGCTCCGGCTGTCGGGTCACACCGGCTCCCGGGCCTGCCGGGGGAGCCCCTCTTCGCCACGTTGGTGCAGGGTGCTCAGGTCGGCCGCTGGCTGCAGGAGCTGGACCGCTGGGGAAACACGGGCCTGGTCGACGGGAGCGGTCCGCACTACTGGCCCGCGCAGCTCGGCATCGGGGGCCCTCTGGCGTTGCTCGAGATCGCGCTGCCCGAGCCCTTCGCCTACGCGCTGCTGCTGGGGCTTGCGCTCACCCTGGCCGGGATCGGACCGGCACTGCTGGCACGCCGGGTGATCGGCGCCGAGGGCGTCGCCCCCTGGCTCATCGCTGGCCTGTGCGTCCAGCTGTCCCCGCCCGTGCTGCGCTGCGCTTGGGACGGCGAGCTGGCGGTGCTGGCGATCGGCCCGTTCTGCCTCGCCCTGGCGGCCGAGCGCGGCTGGGCCGCAGCGATCTGGGGCCTGGTCTCGGGGGGCATGGGTGCGCTGACGGCCCTGCTCACCGCGCTGGGCTCGCTGCTGGCACGCAGGCCCTGGGCGCTGGCGGCCTTGCTGCCTCCGCTGCTGCTGCTGGCCTTGCTTCACGGCTACCTGCACAGCGGGCCTTGGCCCGGTTCGACCACGGCCCCCGAGGGATCGAGCTTCGTGCCCGCGTACGTGGCCGTCGCCGGTGCGGTGTTCCCGGAGGCACCAGCACTGGTCGAGGCATCTCAGGGGGCAGGTGAGGCTGTGGGCTGGGCCAGCCTTCCGCTGCGAGTCCACGGAGGTCCCGTGGCGCTGCTGGGCTGCCTGCTGGGGCTGGTCTGGCGGCGCAGCCGGCCGTGGGCACTGCTGGGGCTGGTGGCGCTCGTGCTGCTGCACCTGGGACTTGGCCCCTTGCCACCCCCCGGGGGGACGCCCGCAGAACCGGCGGCCTGGTTGCGAGCCCTCGCCGATCACCTGCCCGGTGGTGTAGGGGCGCCCGAGTTGCTGATCCCGGTGGTCCTGGCAGCGGGCCTGGGCTGGGCCGCGCTGGTGCGCTGGCGTCGGGAGGCTTCGGTCTTCGTGCTGGCCGTGGTCCTGTGGACCTCGCCCCTGCTGCCCTTGGGGCGCCTGCCGGTCACCAACCTGCCGCCGCTGCCCGCGGCCGAGGCCCTGGCCGGCGTGGACCCTGGGCCTGTGGTGCTGCTCCCTGCCGTGGCACCACCCTTCCGCCAGCCCGGTGCGGGCAAGGCGGAGCTGCTGCACCTGGCGGCCCGGCTGGACCGTCCGCTGCCCCTGGACACCAGCCTCACCGGAGCAGGGCTGATAGCTCACACCGCGAGCGCGCTGGACCATCCCGTCGACGTGGGCGCAGCATCGACGATCTGGGACCTGAGGCAGATCGCCCCCCGCGACGTGGCCGATGGAGTCGGCGCCCTGTTGGTGGACGCCCAGGCCTATACTCCCGAACAGAACGCCCTGCTCCGATTGGAGCTGCAGCGCCTGTTCGGCCCCCCCGTGGCGGAGGACGAGCGCTGGCTGCTGTGGCTGCCCTAGCCCCCCGAAGAGCCCCTCGAGGGAGGCCGGAGCCGAGCAGGGCTGACGTACGCCCCTGCCGTCCCATCGGTCGAGAATTCGCCTGTCAGCGGGGCTCGCCGACGTCGGCGCCGGGGGTGGGGTTGCGCGGGTAGGGCACGTCCACGCCCAGCTCGCGGACCAGGAAGGCCCACATGTCGGCAGCTTCGTCGATGCGCATGCTCTTGGGCTTGCCGCGGGAGTGGCCAGCGCGGGTCTCGATGCGGATCAGGATGGGATCGTCGCCGCCCTGAGCCGCCTGCAGCGCCGCGGCGAACTTGAAGCTGTGGGCGGGCACCACGCGGTCGTCGTGGTCGCCGGTGGTGATCAGGAGTGCCGGATACTCGGTGCCCTCGACGCAGGTGTGTACCGGGGAGTAGCCCAGCAGGGTTTCGAACATCTCCTTGCTGTCATCCACGGTGCCGTAGTCGCTGGCCCAGGCCCAGCCGATGGTGAACAGGTGGTAGCGGAGCATGTCCATCACGCCCACCGCGGCGATGCCTGCGCCCCAGAGATCGGGCCGCTGCAGCACCGAGGCGCCCACCAGCAGGCCGCCGTTGGAGCCACCCATGATGGCGAGCTTGTCGGTCTGGGTGTAGCCATTGGCGATCAGGTACTCACCGGCTGCGGCGAAGTCGTCGAAGACGTTCTGCTTGTTCAGCAGGGTGCCGGCCTCGTGCCATTCCTCGCCGTACTCGCCACCGCCGCGCAGGTTGGCCACCGCGTAGATGCCGCCCATCTCCATCCACTGCAGGCGGGAGACGGAGAACCAGGGGCTCAGGGCGATGTTGAAGCCGCCGTAGCCGTACAGCAGGGTGGGGACCTCACCGTTCACCTCGACGTCCTTGCGGCGGGTGATGAACATGGGGATCTCGGTGCCGTCCTTGGACGGGTAGAAGACCTGCTCGGTGATGTAGTCTTCGGGTTCGAAGTCCACGTCGGGCCGCTTCCACAGGGCGCTGTCACCCGAGGCCACGTCGTAGCTGTAGATGGTGGAGGGATCGGAGTAGCTCGAGAAGGTGAAGAAGGTCTCCGGATCGTCCGGCTCGCCGCCGAAGCCGCCCACCGAGCCCAGGCCCGGCAGCTCCACTTCGCGCACCAGCTGTCCCTCGAGGTCGAAGACCTTGACGACGTTGTGGGCGTCGTGCAGGTAGGTGGCCACGAAGTGGCCGCCGGTCAGGGAGATGCCCTCGAGGACGTCGTCGGCCTGGGGGATGATGTCCACCCAGTGCTCTCGCTCGGGCTTGGCCGTGTCGATGGCGATGACCTTGCTCCGGGGGGCGTCCAGGTTGGTCTTGAACCACAGCACCGAGCCGTCGTTGCCCAGCAGGCTGTACTCGGCGTCGAAGTCGTCCAGCAAGGGCTTCACGTCCCAGCCTTCTTCGGTGAGATCCTCGATGTAGACTCGGTTCTTCTGCTCGGTGCCCTGCCAGATGTGGATGACCAGGGTCTCGCCGTCGTCGGTGACCACGCCGGCGTAGCCCCACTCGGGCTGCTCGGGGTTTTCGTAGACCAGTTGGTCGTCGGCTTGGGGGGTGCCCACCGCATGGAAGTAGAGCTGCTGGTTCAGGTTGACCTGCTCGAGCGGATTCTCCGGCTCCGGGTAGCGGCTGTAGAAGAAGCCGCTGTCGTCGTGGGTCCAGGACGCGCCGCTGAACTTCACCCACTCCAGGGTGTCGTCCATGGTCTCGCCGGACTCCATGTCGAGCACGGTCCAGGTGTTCCAGTCGGAGCCACCGTCGGCCCGGCCGTAGGCCATGTACCTGCCGGTCTCGCTCACCGAGGTGCCGGTCAGAGCGATGGTGCCGTCCTCGGACCAGCTGTTGGGATCCAGCAGCAGGTCGGCCTCGGCGTCGAGGCTGTCGGTGACGTACAGCTTGCTGTGGTTCCAGCTGCCGTCGTTGTAGTAGTAGTAGTAGCGGTCGGCGTGCTTGCCGGGCTGTCCGTACTGCTCGTAGGTCCACAGCTGCTCGATGCGATCCCGGATGGCCTGGCGCTGGGGGACCTCGCCCAGGTAGCCGAAGGTCAGCTCGTTCTCGGCCTCGATCCAGGTGCGGGTCTCCTCGGCGTCCGGGTCTTCCATCCAGCGGTAGGGATCGGCGACCTGCACGCCGTGGTACTCGTCCACCACATCCCCCATGCGCGCCTGCGGGTAGGCGAAGGCGGGCTCGGCGGCCGGAGCTCCGGGCTCGACGGTCTTGGGGCAGCCGGCGAGGGCGAACAAGGCGAGGGCGGAGAGGGGAAGGGCGCGCATGGATACCTCCGGGGATCTACGCCCGCGGGCATATCACGCTGGTCCCGTACCCGTACCCGCACCCGCTCCCGTACCCTGCGCGAAGTGACTGCAGATACTCCGAGTCGGGCTAGTCCCCTGTCGCGAATAATCGCAGAAAAACGGAATGGATCACGGCACCATG
>CAZHIK010000261.1:0-9882 GCA_964532635.1 uncultured Enterobacterales bacterium | reverse complement strand
AGGGCGGAGTTGGTGACACCTGACAGCCGGCCCATGTCAGGAGGTCTGGACTCCGGAACCTCGAGGCTCCGCTGGGGAGCCCGTGGACGATGAGGAAGGCGGGGGCCGCCGCGGGCTGCTCATCGCGCTCGTGTTGCTGTTGGTGCTGCTGGTGCCTGCCCTGCTGGCGCTGGGCGCCGGTCTGGCTTGGTACGCGGGCGTGCATCGGCCAGCCCCGCGTCCAGTGGCCGAGGCTCCGGACCAGCCGGTGCCCGAGCCGACACCCGTGCCTGCCGAGCCCGCGCCCCCCGAGCCCGCGCCTCCCCAGCCCACGCCGAAGGAGTCTCCCGCACCGGCGCCGGTCGAGCCTGCCCCCGTCTCCGTGCCCGCGGTCGCCGAGGCGCCATCGTCCAGCCCTCGCGCCAGCACGCCCCGGGCCGAAGCCAGGCCCAAGGAGCGAGCCGAGACCACTCCTTCTGCAACCTCCCCGGCCGAGGACAAGGAAGCGGCCCCCTCCGAGGCCCTGGTCGTGGAGGTCCAGGCCCCACGGCGCAGCCTGCGCAATGCCACCCTCCACGCCACTGTCAACACGGGGCAGGCCGGATGTGACGTCACAGTGCACTGGCGGGCGGAGGGGAGCGGCTCCTGGGCGCAGGCTACGCTGCCCGGTGGTGGCCCTGTTCACACCTGGAGCATGGACGTCACAGCTGAGCACCGTCCCGCCATCCTCTACCACGTCTCGGTCACCGGCTGCGGTGAGGGCAGCGCCCATAGCGAGGCTCAGCCGGGACGGATCGCGGTGCTCTGAGCGCTAGCGCGTGAGCAGATCGTCGGCGCTGGCCAGGCGATTGGCCAGCTGCTCGAGGACCAGGGGGAGGCGGTCGGGGTTGCGGATCAGCTCGCGCTTGAACACGTCGCGCTCGAGCACCATCAGATCCACCTCGGTGGCCGCCACCACGTTGGCCGTGCGCTTGCGCATGGTGAGCAGGGCCAGCTCGCCGAAGATCTGGCCGGGGCCGAGGGTGGCCAGATCGAAGGCCTTGCCGCTCGCCCCGCGTCCGCGCTGGACGGAGACGATCACCTCGCCGTCGACCACCATGTAGGCCGCAGAGCCTTCGGTGCCTGCGCGGATGATGCGGTCGCCGGCCTTGTGGTACTCCCACTCGACCTGCTCGAAGGTGTCGATGATGCCGGGCATGCGTGCCATGGTGAGCACCGGGAGCTTCAGCTCGCGCAGATCCTGGACCATGGGGACCAGCTCGAGGCCAGAGGGACCGTGCACGAAGCGCGGGGCGATCTGCCGATAGCCGATGGACTGGGCCAGGCGGGATGCCCGCCGCTCGGGGCAGGCCACCAGGTGTGTCATGTCAGCGCGCACGGCCAGGAAGGTGGCCATGTAGAGCATGGACAGGCCCAGGCGCTGGCCGGACTCCTGGTGCTCCGCGAGCAGGTGGTAACGGGTGAGGGAGCCTGCGTTGGCGTCCTTGGGGAGGTTCTGGTCGAAGTTGTGAAATCCCTTCAGGGCGCAGTCCTGCTGCCTGGGGCAGAGGCGCACACCGCCGACGACCTCGCCGCCCACCGTGGCGATCACATTCCGTGTCTTGGGGAAGGCGTCGAAGCGGTCCAGTAGCCGCAGGTCGGCCCTGGGGAAGTGGGAGCCTTGCTGCTCCACCAGCGCCCGGTGGCGGCTGCGGAACAGCCCGTCGAGCTCGTTGCTGTCTCCGGCGACCTTGATCCGTGTTGACACAGTAGCCTCCATGGTTTTCGCTGGTAGAGCGTAACACCCATGGCCGCCTTGCGGGGTTGTGATGCGTCCCACGCAGCCCGAGGTTCCACGTGGAACATCCCCCCTCGGCGGGGGCTGGGTGATAGCTCAGCTCCCCACGAAGAGGAGCCGGCATGCCCGCCATCGTCACCTGGAACGTCAACGGAATCCGCGCCTGTGCCAAGAAGGGCTTCCTGGACTGGCTCGAGGCCGAAGGAGCGGACATCGTCTGCCTGCAGGAGACCAAGGCCTGGCCCGAGCAGCTCGACGAGGGCCTGGCACGTCCCGAGGGCTGGCACTCGGTCTTCGCCTGCGCTGAGAAGAAGGGCTACTCCGGGGTGGCGATGTACGCCCGGGAGCTGGCCAAGGGCCTCGAGATCGGGCTGGGCATCGAGGAGTTCGACCGCGAAGGGCGCGCCATCGTGGCGGACTACGGCGCCTTCGTGCTCATCAACGGCTACTTCCCCAACAGCCAGCGCTCCCACGCCCGCCTTCCCTACAAGCTGCGCTACGACGCCGCGGTGCTCGAGCGCAGCCAGGCCCTGCGGGCTGCGGGTCGCGAGGTGGTGATCTGCGGTGACTTCAACGCCGCCCACACCGAGATCGACCTGGCCCGGCCCAAGCCCAACGAGAAGAACGCGGGCTACCTACCCGAGGAGCGAGCCTGGGTCACCGAGGCGCTCGAGACGGGCCTGGTGGACGTGTTTCGCGAGCGTCACCCCGGGGAGAACGGCCACTACAGCTGGTGGAGCTACCGCATGAACGCCCGCGCCCGGAACGTCGGGTGGCGGCTCGACTACTTCCTGTGCAGCCCGGGCATCGCCGAAAAGGTCTCAGATGTGCGCATACTCTCAGATGTGATGGGATCTGATCACTGTCCGGTGCGGGTGGACTTCGGGGTGTGATGGGGCTGCCTTGATCCCCTCCGCGATCCTCATGTACCCTCGCTCTTTGTCCCCTGAGGAGGTGTGAGTTGGCGAACTGCCCCCACTGCGGTGTGGCCTTCGAGGTCGATGACATCTGCACCAACCCCGACTGCTCCGAGGCGGCCGAGGCCGCTGCGGTCTTCGAGGAGCCACCGGCTCAGTCCACTGGCGCGGTCGTGCCGGCCGCCAGCCCCGACGCCTCACTGGTGGTGGTGCCGCGCCCCCCACTGGCTCGACGCCTCGGTGGCAGCGCACTCGAGCTGGGCACCCTGATCGGTGTGGAGCTGGTCGGCACGCTGCTGATGGGCTTCACCTTCGGCGTCTCGGGGGCCATCTCCTCGCTGCTCGGGGCCATCTACATGGGCGTCAAGGACCTGGATGGCGGGCGCTACTCCTTCGGCAAGCGTGCAGTGGGCACCCGAGTGGTGGACGTGAAGACCCTCGGGCGGGCCTCCACGGGCAAGGCCATCCTGCGCAACCTGCCCTGGGTATTGGCCTGGCTCATCGCGGTGATTCCGGTGGTGGGTGACAGCATCGGCCTCCCCCTCATCGGCCTGATGGCCCTGCTGGACGTAGGCCTGATCGCGGCCACCCCCACCGGCCGGCGTCTTGGTGACTTCCTGGCCGGGACCCAGGTGGTCCCCGAGGAGCGCAGCTGATGAGCGCCGAGCGCACGCGCCTCCCGGACATCCACGCCGACGCCTTTGTCCACGACTCGGATCGCGCGGCCCTCGAGGTGTTGCGCAGCGTGCCGGGCTTGGACACTGTGGCGCGGAAGTGGGCCAGCGGGTCCATCGAGCGCAAGATCCACGCCCTGCGCAGCCGCAGTTCGGTCCGGGTCGGGCCGCAGCAGTACGCCACCATCCACCGCATGGTTGTGGAGGCCTGCGAGATCCTGGATCTCGAGGTGCCCAAGACCTACATCAGCGGGCACTTCCAGGTGAACGCCAGCGCGTTCGGCTTCCAGGAGTACACTCTGACCCTCAACGCCGGCCTGATCGACCAGATGGAGGACGAGCAGGTGCTGGCCGTCATCGGTCACGAGCTGGGGCACATGCTGTGTGATCACATGCTCTACAAGTCGCTGGCTCACGTGATCACAGTCTATGGTCTCAAGGCGTTGTCTGTGATGATAGGCGGGCTGACCAGCCTGCTCACCGTGCCCCTGCAGCTGGCGCTGTACAACTGGAGCCGTGCAGCGGAGTACTCCTGTGATCGCGCGGGGCTGCTCGTGGTTCAGGATCCGCAGGTAGTGGCTCGCACCTTGGTGAAGCTGGCCGGTGGCCCCCGCCGGCTTCGGGACGAGTTCAGCCTCGACGCGGTGCGCGAGCAGCACCGGGACTTCGAGGACAGCGCCACACTGACAGAGCGCTGGTACGCCCTGGTGCACGACGCCTACCGGACCCACCCGGATCCAATCTGGCGTGCCAACGCGATCCTGGACTGGAGTGAGATGGATCCGTACCGTGACATCCTCGAGGGAAACTACCTCCGCCGCATCGACGTAGCCCAGCGCCGTGAACCCCCCATCGAAGGGCTCTACGCCTGCCCCGCCTGCGACCGCTGGGTTCAGAAGGGCGCGGACTGCCGTCACTGCGGCTTGAGGCTCGACGAGTCCCTCCGCCAGCGCTGCCCCAACGGCCACATCGCGGACGCGGGCTGGCGCTTCTGCCGCCGCTGTGGTGAGGCGCTGGGGGCGTAGCTCCGCCCTACCTACTCCACCCCACCCAGATACTCATCCAGCGTCGCCGAGTTGTCGGTCATGTTGTTCACCGCCAGGTTCATGGCGGCGTCTTCCGGCACGCCGTCCTGGGAGAAGATCATCCAGGTGGCCTGCAGGCGCCAGAAGCCGTCGGCGGCCGGCAGGAAGAGGTTGAGGTAGAACTGCTCGTCCACCTCGATGTAGCTGGCGAGGGGACCTGAGACCTCGGGTGGGTTCTCCAGCCAGTTGCGCTGCACCATGGCCCAGCCGCTGTCGAGCTCCGCCCAGACGTACTGGTTGTAGCTCTGGGCGATGCTCACCACGCCCAGGGCGAAGTGGCTCTCCATGAACTCCCGGGCCTCGAGACGATCACAGTCCTTGGCCAGGAAGCAGTCGGTGTCACCGAAGGTTTCCCGGTCGTATTCGACAAACATCTCAGGGTAGACTTCGTCACACATCACACCCACCATGGCGTGGGTGGCCTGGTCGACGCTGTAGATCGAGGCGGTGGGCACGGCCAAGCCGATCATGTCCTCGGAGCTGCGGTCCACCTCATCGACTCCGTCGACGGTCTCCTCGTCCAGGGCTCCGATCACGTAGCCCTCCTCGGCCTCGGCCCAGTTGCCCTCGAGCCAGTCGGCGAGGGCTTCGAGCCCCGCCTGCAGCGCGGCGGGGTCCTCATCGGGGTGGTGGCTGTAGATGTAGCCGGCCAGCTCATCGAGCTCGGCGGGAGCCTCGGGAGGCGGCTTGCAGCCCAGCGCGATGATGCTCAGGGCCGCGATCAGGCAGGTGCTGAGTGTGGTGTCGGTCATGCGGCGCAGGGTAGCACGGGCCGGAACGGCCGTCAGCGGCCCAAGTGGGGGGGCCCAGGCGCCTTCCCGTGCCCAGGCCCCCCGCGTCGTAGTCCAGTCCCCCCTTGGATCGTCGCTTGGAAGCGCACATGCGTGCAGTGACAAGCGCTGCAAGAGCCGTGCCTGAGCCGACAGGCTCGCTGAAAGCAGGCATTCGACGGTGATGACTGACATGGATTTGCCGGCGTCCCCTCAGCGGACGGGCGCCGGATCGTGGCAGCCGTGTCGTGCTAATCCTCGCCCTGTACGAACTCGAAGGCGCCCTCGAGCACTGCGTGCAGGCCGTTGGCGTAGCTGACCTCGACATCGCAGGTGGAGGGATCGGTGGGTCGGTCGCTGCGGGTGGTGGCGGTGATCTGTCGTCGCCCCTGATGCTGGACATCGAGGAGCTGGTAGCCGCAGATGGACAGGATGAAGTCCTCGGTGTCGCGCAGCCCCTCGCCCTGGACGGTCACCGGGGTGGGCTCCCCCACGGTGGCCTGGGCGGGTTCGATGCCGCTGATGCTCAGGGTGGGGACGGTGGCGCAGGCGGCCTCGCTGGTGGCGTCGCCGCTGCTGTTGCCCCTCAGGTCGTAGGGGCGCAGCTGGACGCAGACGTCCTGGCCGGGCTCGACCTCCCCCAGCAGCAGGGAGTGGGTGGACACCAGGCCGATGTCACGGACCTCCGCCTCGGCCCCATCGGTGGTGACCAGCAGCTCGAAGCCCCCCAGCATGGGATCGTCGTCGTCGCTCCAGGTCAGCCGGAGCATGTCGTCCAGCTCGAGCTCGGTGGGAGCGCTCAGCTCCACCGACGGCATGGTGTAGGTCAGGCTGCCGTGCACCACGACCTCCCCCAGGCCCAGAGGGGGCTCGCCCTCGAGCCAGATCTGGATGCGGTCGGCCCAGGTGCCCATCAGGTTCATCTCGGCGTAGGGCTCGCCATCGTCGAAGGGCGCGCTCAGGGTCAGGGAGGTGGTGCCCAGCAGCACCCGCACCTGGTCGATGCGTCCGCCCGCCTGCAGGGGGTAGAGCCGCAGGGTGGACAGCTCCATCTCGGTGTCCAGGATGACGGCCGCGCCCAGCTGCTCCAGCCCCTGGCTGTCCACCCAGCCGAAGCGGTCGTCATCTTCGGGGAGCCGCTGGTCCACCAGCCGGTCGGGGCCGCGCTCGAAGTCGTCCTGGCCCTCGGCATCCCCCAGGGGCTCGACCCGGGCGATGCGCCCCAGGTTGGTGCGTGCCTCGCTGAGGGTCAGCTCGGGATCCATCATGTGGCCCTGGTGACAGCCGCGGCAGGTGCCGAAGGTGCCCGGTCGCATGGTGAGGTGGGTGTGCTGGATGAAGTCCTGCTCCTGCTGGGGTTCGCCCTGGGTCGCGGGGCTGTAGCGCATGCGAGCAGCCACACCCCCGGGACCCACCAGCATCATGAACAGGGGCCGATCGGCGGGAACCTCTGCGGTGAAGGCGCCGTTGGCTGAGACGTCCACCTGCTGGATCAGCTCGGGCATCTGCTTGGCCAGGCGGGGTCCGTCATCGGTGTCCAGCTGCTGGCTGTCGTCGTAGATCCAGACCGACCACACCGAGCCCGGGGTGGGGGAGAGCGCCTCCGTGGTTCCCAGGGGCAGGTCGGCGTAGACGTTCTCGCAGGTGAGATAGGCGCTCTTGCCGTCGTCCACCCGCGGATCGTCGCTGGGGTCCCAGTCCACGCCGACCTCGAGGATCTCGGCATCCCACTGCTCGATGGGGACGGCGTCCATCTCGTCGATCGCCGGTTCGTTCAGCACCTTCACCAGGCTGTCCGGGTCCAGGTCGCCATCGACCACCCACAGGCCGAAGTCAGGGCGGATCTCGTTGCCGTCGGCGTTGATGCGCTGGCAGCCCCAGGTCAGCAGGATGCGGCCGCTGGGCAGGGGAGCGGGGCAGAGAGCGTAGCCCTCGCCGGACTCGAGGGGCAGGCCCAGGCCCATGACCTCGTGGGGCTCCACCCAGCCCGGCTCGAAGATGGTGACGGAGGCCTGGTAGGGGTTCTGGCCCGTCAGGGTGGGATCCCGGCGCACCGTTGCCAGGATGCGGCTGTCGGGTAGCTCCTTGGCTTGGTGCACGCCCCAGTCCTGGTCGTCGCCGATCCCTCCCACCACGCTGGCGTAGGGCTCGGCCCCGGTGCCATCGGGCTCGAAGGCCCACAGGTTCCAGTGGTGGTCCTGCCAGTTCCGCTGGGGCTCCAGGGGCCGCAGGCCCTCGTCCTCTGGGTGGGGGACGTTCATGTTGTCGTGGTGCAGCGCCGCCACGATGCGGCCGTCGGCCAGAGGCCAGGGATCCACGACGCCGGAGCGGGTGGTGGTGATCCTCGCCGGCTCGCCTCCTTGGGGGCCCACGACGTAGAGGTTGGCCTGTCGCTGCCCGTCGCCGGCGGCGATGGTGGGGTAGCGGGTGGAGACGAAGCCGATGCGTCCGTCGGCCAGCCAGAAGGGGGCGTAGTCTCCTACGCCTTCCAGCTCCCGGAACTCGGCGCCACCGGCGTCGATGGCGTCCTGGATCGGATTGCCAGTGGGGTGGGTGACCCGCGTGGCGCCGCCACCCCCGGCCGGGACGGTCCAGATGCACCAGCTGTCCTCCTCGCTCTGCACCGCGGCGAAGGCGATGGTCTGGCCGTCGGGGGAGACCGCTGGGCGGGCCACGTCGAACAAGGAGGGACCCACCACCAGAGGGTACAGGGTGCCGTCGGGGTCCAGGCGCATCAGGGTGCCCCCGGGGCGCTCGTCCCGGCCACCCGCCTCCACGGGCAGGGGGGACTCCATCCACTCGCGGGCCGCGTACACGATGGGAACATCCAGCCCGCTGGGCACGCCGGGCGGATCCGAGTCGGGCTCTGGGGCGGGCTCGCAGCCCACCAGGAGCAAGAGCGGTCCGAAGCTGCGAATGGGCTGGGGAAGCACGCGGCCACCTCCTGGGCAGCCCAGGATAGCGGTCGCATCTCCCCACCACAACGACGCTCCCTGGGGCTCCGGCCCTCGCGGGGCCCCCAGGACGTTGGAGTGGGGTTGTGGAACGTGCTAGGGCCCAGAGCATGGAAGGCTCCTACGAGATCCTCGGTGTGCTCGGGCGCAGTGGCCTCGGGACCCTCTACAGGGCCCGCTTCCAGGGCTCGGGCGCATTCACCAAGCTGGTCACCCTCAAGCGCCTCGACGAAGGCGTGGCCGACACCGACGAGGTGGCCTGCCGCCTGCGCGACGAGGCCCGGGTGCTGGGCTTCCTCGACCATCGTGCCATCGTGCGGGTGGACAACCTCATCCGACTCGAGGGCCGCTGGACCCTGGTGCTGCAGCACGTCGACGGGGTGAGCCTCGAGGACATCATCGGGCGCGGCCCGGTCCCGGCCGGTCCGGCCCTCGAGATCGTGGGCACCGTCGCAGGGGCGCTGCACGCCGCCTACACCACCCCGGGCCCCGACGGCTCGCCCCTGCGGGTGCAGCACCGGGATGTCAAGCCCAGCGCCGTGCTGGTCGACGCCTACGGCGCGCCCCGGGTCACCGACTTCGGCATCGCCCGTGCCTGCTTCGCCGGCCGCGAGGCCCGCACCCGCTCGTTCGTGGTGGGCTCCTTCGAGTACATGGCGCCCGAGCGCCTCGCCCTCGAGGAGGGCGGGCCCTGGTCTGACATCTACAGCCTGGGCCAGGTCTTCTACGCCTTGCTGTGCGGCCACAGCTTCGGTCGCTCCCACCCCTCGGAGCGCCACCACAAGGCCATCATCGACAAGGCCATGGGCAAGCTGCTGGCCATGCCCGGGGGTGTGGACGAAGGCACCCTCGAGCTGCTGGGGCGCATGCTGGCCCTCGAGCCCCACGAGCGGCCCGACGCTCGCTCGGTGGAGCGCAGCTGCCAGCGCCTGGTGCGTCGCCTCGAGGACGATCCGCTGCGAAGCTGGGCCGAGCAGGTGGTCGAGCCCATCATCTCCGCCCGTGCCTCCAAGAGTCAGGGTGGCCTGGTAGGCCGGGTCCTGCGCGAAGGCGAGGCCGCCTCGCCTCTACCTCGACAGACCGCGGTGCCGGACCCCACCCTGGTGGCCGAACCCCCGCCCAAGCCGCCTGCCCCCAAGGCGCGCCGGGAGCTGGAGCCCCTGCCGCTCCACACCTTCTCCGAGTCGCGAGACGAAGACGACGCCACCGAGATCATGGTCCGTCCCTCTGGCGGCGGTGCTTCCCTGATCGACGACGACGAAGAAGACAGCGACGCCACCGAGATGTTCACGCTGCGCGCGGGCACCCGCTCCCCCGCAGCTCCTCCCGTCGACGAAGACGAGGAAGACGACTTCGCCGCCTTCCTGGATACTCCCGCCGAAGAGCCCCAGCCCAGCGACTCCGAAGGGCTCTCCGAGCCCGACGAAGTCGAGCCGAGCCCCGAGCCCGAGGAAGTCATCGAGCCCCCCTCCGACGAAGACGAGGACGCCGTCATCGATCTGAGCGTGCCCGACGACGATGCGGTCCCCGTGTTCCGTGTAGCTTCCCACGAGCCCAGCGAGTCCCCTCCGGTCCCCGAGCACGACGAGATCGAGCCGAGCCCGGAGCCGGAGCCCGCACCCATCGAGCCCGTCGAGCCCGAAGGAATGGGGGTGGGCGCCCCAGGCGAGCCGTCGTCCGACGAACCCGCGGTGCCCTTCGCGCCGTTCGAGCTCGAGCCGCCCCC
>CAZHIK010000260.1:7478-9891 GCA_964532635.1 uncultured Enterobacterales bacterium | reverse complement strand
CTCGGCCTACGAGGGCGGCGACGCCCGCGATCCCCTCGAGCGCGCCGACACGCCCTGGAAGGTGCTCCGAGGCGGCTCCTACATGAACCTGCCCTCCTACTGCGACTGCCGGCACAGGGAGCCAGCCCGGCCCGCACAGGTCCGCCTCACCGTGGGATTCCGATGCGCCTACGACGGCTGACCCCACTCGCGCCCCTGCTCATGGCGGGCTGCCCGAGCAGCGGGCCAGCGCCGGCCCCGGCACCCGCACCGGAGATGGTGCTGGTCCCCGGAGACTCCGTGCTGCTGGGGCGCCTGGACGATCCAGGGTTACCCCCGCCCCCCGTGCCCATCCCCCAGCCTCCACCTCGACGCGAGGTGCAGGTCTCGAGCTTCTGGCTGGACCGCACCGAGGTCACCCGCACCGCCTACCAGCGCTTCCTGGACGCCACGGGCTATCGCCCCCCCTCGGTCGAGGAGGACTGGGCCGACGACGGCTGGACCTGGAAGGACGGGCGCTACCCCGAGGGCACCGGGGAGCATCCCGTGGTGCTGGTGAGCTGGTACGACGCTGTGGAGTACTGCGCCTGGGTCGACAAGCGCCTGCCCACCGAGGCCGAGTGGCACCTGGCCGCCTTGGGCCCGGCCGCCGACGAGCGCCGCTATCCATGGGGCTCGGACTACGAACCCAACCGCCTCAACCACGGCCGCATCCAGCAGCCGAACTTCGACGCCAGCGACGGCTACGAGCGCACCTCGCCGGTGGGGAGCTTCCCCAGCGGCGCCACGGCGCAGGGCCTGCAAGATCTGTTCGGCAACGCCTGGGAGTGGACCGCCGACATCCGCACCCCGCGCTGGGAGGA
Organism: uncultured Enterobacterales bacterium; assembly: GCA_964532635.1. Lineage (GTDB taxonomy): Bacteria > Myxococcota_A > UBA796 > UBA796 > JAFGLY01 > CALDOK01. The sequence continues at coordinate 9,049 of CAZHIK010000260.1, read as the reverse complement.
CTACCGCAGCCGCGGCGGGGCCGATCCCCTGGACCTCACCAGCCCGGCCCCCGGACTGTACGCCGCGGTGCGAGGCGGCTCCTACTTCTTCGACGTGTCCATGACCACCGCGGGAGAGCGCAACGCCTTCCTCACCGAGATCAGGCGCAAGACCAGCGGCTTCCGCTGCGCCCGCGGCACCGCCGAGGCGGGCTCGTGAGCCCCCGCGCGCGCTGGCTGGCCCGCATCAGCCTGGGCCTGGGGGGGATCGCCATCGGGCTGCTGGCCGCGGAAGGTGTCGCACGCCTGGTGGTGCCGCCGGTGGGAGGAGACTTCCTGCTCCCCATCGCGTCGCTGGGCACTCCCGAGGGCATGTACCGCGCCCACCCCCGGCTGCGCTCCGAGCCCACCCCCGGCTTCCAGGGCGTAGTGCGAACCGTGGGCCACGCCGTCCCGGTGCGCTTCAACAGTGTGGGCTGCCGAGGCCCGGAGCCCGCCGCCGCCCCTCACCGCTGGATCGCCGTGGGCGATTCCTTCACCGTCGCGCTGCAGGTCACCGAGGAGCACAGCTTCCCGACGCTGCTCGGTGAAGCCCTGGGCCACCAGGTGCTCAACTGCGGCGTCGACGGCTACTCCACCTGGCAGGCCCTGGAGCGCTACCGCATCGTGGACGACAGCGCCCAGGGTGACCGGGTGTTGCTCACCTTCTTCCTGGGCAACGACCTGGCTGACAACGCCCGTGCCGCGGCGCAGCGGAGCGAGCGGGAGCCGCCTCCACCCCCCCCGGAGCCCCCGAAGCCCTCGGCCCTCGAGCGCTGGCTGATCACCCACAGCTGGCTATACGGCTACGGCCAGCTTGCCGTGGCCCGTCTGGCCCTGCGCGCCCCCGACGCCAGTGAGCGCCAGCGCCTGGCCGAGGAGCTGGGCATCTTCGCCACCGAGGGCCAGCAGGGGCTTCAGCGCCACCTGGGTGAGACCCGCCGCGCCCTGGGTGCCCTCCGGGACGAGGCCCTGGCTCGCGGTGATGGGCTGCTGGTGGCGGTGGCTCCCCCCGTCTTCGCAGTGGATCCCGAGCGGGCCGAGCCGACCCTGGCCATGGTGGGGCTGGAGGGTGCCGACACGGACGCTCCACGCCGAGCCCTGCTGGCTCTGCTCGCCGAGGAGGGCATCCCCGCCTGCGATCTCGGCCCAGCCCTCGCCGAGGCGTTGGCCCAGGGGGAGCATCCCTACCTGCTGCTGGACGGCCACTGGTCGGAGGCCGGACACCGGGCCGTCGCCAGTGCCCTCGAGCTCTGCGCGACGGAGTCCGGCCTGGCGCCCTAGCTCCCTCGAGGGCGGCTCCAGCATGACCGGTGTGCTATCGTGCCACGTCTGGCATCCCGCCCCACCCGCATTCCGGAGGATCGCTTCATGAAGCTCCACCGCCTCATCCTGCTGGCTCCCTTCGTCCTGATGGCCTGTGGCTCCTCGGACACCACCCCCACCACCCCCGGCCCCCGCCGCCACGCCCCCGCACCACCGGCCCACGCCCCCCCCCTCCGCGCCGCCGGCCGGCCGCCGCTTCATCGGCTCGGTGTTCAACGTGGGGCCCG
>CAZHIK010000260.1:0-7468 GCA_964532635.1 uncultured Enterobacterales bacterium | reverse complement strand
CCCGGCACCACCGGCCGACGCCCCCCCCGTCGACGGCGACGCCGGCCCGCCCGCTGATGGCGAAGACCTTCCCGAAGGTGCCGTCGACGATGGCACCAATCCGCCGGCCTTCGGTCGCATCGATCCTCCTGGCTTCGTGCTCGGCCCCGGCGAGGGCGTGTCGCTGAAGGGCACCGTCGCCTACAAGGGTGAAGCCGAGCCCGTGGGCACCCTCCGCCTCGAGGTCTCGGTGGTCACCGGCCCCGAGGACACCCCCATGAACCAGATGGTCCACGTGGAGGACCTCGAGGGCGTGGGTGACTTCTCGATCCAGGTCCCCGCCGATCTGGGCCAGGTGTTCCTGATGGCCTACTTCGACGAGGAGATGAACGGCCCCAACGAGGGCGAGATGGGCGGTGGCAACGAAGATCCCATCACCGTGGCCAAGGCCAACATCACCGGCATCGAGCTGGTCGTGGACTCTCCCCTCGGCGATCCCCCCGAGGGCCAGGAGATCGGCCCCGACGGCAAGCCAGTGCGCCCGCCGGCCGCCGAGGAAGCCCCGGCCGAGGAGCCCGCCGCCGAGCCCGCCGCCGAGGAAGCTCCGGCCGAAGAGCCCGCCGCCGAGGAAGCTCCGGCCGAGGCCAACGAGTAGCTCCTCGTGAGCGGCCAGGCCGAGCCCGGTCCCGGCCTGCGCGATCGGCTGGCTGCGGCCGGCGGACACCTGCTGGTGGCCCTCGTCGCCACCATGCCCCTGGTCCTGAGTCTACCCACCCGCCTGGTGGGCCACCCCGATGTGGACGTGTGGAACCACGCCTGGGGGCCGTGGTGGTTCTGGGACAGCCTCTCGAGCGGCCGGCTCCCGCTGCACACCGACCTGCTCATGGCCCCCCACGGCGGCGCGCTCTGGTACATCGATCCGGTGGGCGCCACCCTGGCGGCACCGCTGGTGCCGCTGCTCGGCGTAGAGACCGCCTGGAACCTGCTGATCCTGGGCAACGTGCTGCTGGCTTCGTGGGCCATTCGCCGCCTGGCTCTGGCACTCGGTGCCAGCCCCGCCGCGTCCTGGGTGGCCTCGGCCGCGATGGCCTGCTCGCCCTACCTCATCTCCGAGATCCACAACGGCGTGAGCGAGGCCGTAGGCATCGGCTGGCCCCTGCTGGCGCTGTGGGCCGCCTGGCGCGCCCTCGAGCGTGACAGCCTGCGGGCCTGGGCCCTGGCAGGCCTCGCTCTGGGCCTGGCGGGCGTGGCCTCCTACTACTACGGCCTGGCCGCCGGTATCGTGGTGGCAGGCTGGTTCGTGCTGCGGCGCCCCGAGGCCTGGAAGCAGCGCCTGCTGGGCGGCCTGCTCGCGGCGGTGCTGGCCCTCCTGCTGCTGGCCCCCACGGGCTTCATCATCCACCACACCCTGGTGGATCCCAGCGCCATCATCGCCAGGGCCTCACTGGACGAAGTCGGTCGCGAGTTCTTGATGGCCCACAACGCCGTAGATCCCCGCAGCTTCCTCTGGCCAGGCGACTTCCAGTCCGTGGACTTGGCCTCACGGGGTGAAGCCTTCCGCCACTCGGCCTACCTGGGCCTGGTGGCCCTGGGCCTGGCCCTGGCCAGCCGGCGCTGGCGCGTGCTCGCTGCAGCGCTGCTGGTGGGGGTGTTGGCCCTGGGACCCTGGCTGTGGTGGGGGGGCGACTGGGTGACCACCGCGTCGGGCGCTCGCATTCCCCTGCCTACCCGGCTTCTGGACCTGGTGCTGCCCGCCGTGGCCACCACCCACTTCCAGCGCCTCTGTCTACCCCTGCTGGCCACTGTCGCCGCCCTGGCAGCAGTCGGCGCCTCCAGGCTTCCCCGCTGGGCGGTCCCCGTCGCGGTCCTGGCCGTGGCTGCCGACGGGCTGCTGCTGGGCCCTTCGCCCTGGCCGGTGGCCCGGACTCCCCAGGTGGACTGGAGCGCACACCGAGCCATCGGTGCCAGCGCTCCCGAGGGCGAGGTCCGCGCCGTGCTCGACCTCCCGGTGGAGATCGGCGCCACCATGGGGGCCTCCCGCTACCTGACCTACCAGGCCGCCTCGGGCCGCCCCATCCCCAACCGGGTGGATCCCCGCTTCGACACCTCCACCCTGATCAGCGTCCCGGCCTTCACCGTGCTGGCCGCACCCAGCCTCACCCGAGAGCCCCACGCCGGCATCATCCGTCAGGGTCTCACCAAGCTCGAGTCCCCGCTGCCCATCGCGGGGCTGCGGGAGCAGGGCATCCAATGGATCGTGCTGCACAATGAGCTGTGCGCCCCCCGCGAAGCCGAGGTGCTGCAGGCCCAGCTGGAGCACTGGTACGGCGCACCCCAGGCCTACGGGCCCCACCTGGTCTGGGCCACCGCTGCGGCCCCCTCCCCCACGAGCACCTTGCACCCCGCCATGCTCGCGCTGTCGGCCGAGGCCGCGGCGAACCCGGAACCGCCACCGGCCCCCGGGGGTCCCTGAGTCCAGGCTCGCCACCACCGCTCGGGGCGGGCATACTCGGATCGGCACGGAGGAGAGAACCCCATGCGCATCTTGGCATCCGCTCTGGTCGACACCGTCGATCAGTTCTTGCACGCCGGGTACATCTCGGCCTACCCGCGCACGCTGTACCCGGACATGCTGCTGTACGGCGACGGCCCGAGCGTACAGCTCGACATGGTCCAGGCTCTGCAGCTCCAAGGCGAGACCGCCGCCGCAGCCGTAGGCGGTAGCGGCCACCTGGCAGCCGCCGCAGCCTCCACCAGCGACCCCACCGTCCTGGCCGCCGCGGGCGCCGCCGCGGTGGGCGCCCTGGGCTTCGCGTTGCTGCAGCGCCAGCTGCAGCTGAGGCCCCGGACCGCCGTGGCCATGGGCGCTCTGGCCGGCTTGCTGGCAGTGGGCAACCTCTCCTGCGGAGAGTTCGGGGAATCCGGGGCCGACGAAAAGGCCTTGCCCGCGCCCTGGGAGGGGGTCGAGCTGCAGGCCTTCGCCGACCCCCGGGCCGCCACCGAAGCGATCCTGTACGGCATCGTCGCCGACGGTCTGTCCAACGTGGACTTCGAGGTCGAACAGCTGAAGCACATCCAGCTCGAGGTGGGCCTGCCCACCACCTCTCCCTCCGATGGCATGGCCCACGCCCTCGAGACCTACGGCTTCGATGGCTGGCGCAACGAACTGCGCCTCGAGCGCGAGGATCTCACCACCGGTGACCTGGCTCGCTACCGCGTCACCAGCGCCGGGGCTGACGGCGCCTTCGACACCGAGGACGACATCTCGATCGGGGTGGAGCCCAGCTCCGACGGTGACTGGGACGAGAACCGCTGGGCCTCCTTCCTGCGCAACGACGACAGCGGCGAGCTGGTGATGCTCTTCCATCGCTGGCGCGGGGATCACTTCGAGTACTTGCACGAAGCCGAGGCCGCTGCGGTCACCGGCAGCGAGCTGTTCGATCTGTTCCAGAGCCAGGACCTCGATCACTGGATCGACGGGCTGCAAGCCGCCTACGACGGCGCGGACGCCGAGGTCGAGCACGACCCCATCCTGCTGCAGGTCTACCGCGGTATCTGAGCGCACACCCACCTCCGGCTCGCGGTGCTACCATCAGCGGGCAGCTCTCGGAGGTCCCATGCGCCCGCTCGCAACCGTCGCCCTGCTCCTGGCCCTGTCCGCCTGTCGCAACGATCCGGACAAGCCCGACACCGACACCATCCCCATCGAGGACACCGCGCCCGAGATCGTGGACGCGGACGGCGACGGCTGGCTCGAGGACGAGGACTGCGATGACGGCGACGCCGCCATCAATCCCGACGCCGACGAGGTCTGCGACGGTGTGGACAACGACTGCGACGACGAGATCGACGAAGACTCCATCGACGCCACGACCTGGTACGCCGACGGCGACGGCGACGGCTGGGGCGACCAGGCCGAGACCCTCACCGCCTGCGAGCAGCCCACCGGCTACGTCGAGGACTTCGGTGACTGCGAGGACGACGACCCCGACAGCTACCCCGGCGCCCCCGAGCGCTGCGACGGCATCGACAACGACTGCGACGGCGAGATCGACGAGGATCTGAACGAACTGTGGTACGCCGACGGCGACGGCGACGGCTTCGGCAATCCCGAGCGCACCATCGAGAGCTGTGATCCAGGCGAGGGCTGGGTGGCCGACGCAAGCGACTGCGACGACAGCAACTCGAGCGTCTTCCCCGGCGCCGAGGAGGTCTGCAACGACATCGACGACGACTGCGACGAAGCCGTGGACGAGGATCTCGAGGCCACCTGGTACGCCGACGAGGACGGCGACGGCTTCGGCGATCCCGACAACAGCACCTTCGACTGCGAGCCCGGCACCGGCTGGGTGGAAGAGGCCACCGACTGCGACGACGCCAACTCGGCCATCCACCCCGACGCCACCGAGGTCTGCGACAACATCGACAACGACTGCGACGGCCTCATCGACGATGACGACGACCCGGTGGACGGCGCGGACACCTGGTACCTGGACGCCGACGGTGACGGCTACGGCGACGACGCCAGCACCGTGGACGCCTGCGAGCAGCCCAGCGGCTACGCCGCCTACGGTGGCGACTGTGACGACTCCGACACCGCGTACAACCCAGGCGCCTCCGAGACCGACTGCACGGATCCCAACGACTACAACTGCGACGGCTCCACCGGGTACGCCGACGACGACGGCGATGGCTGGGCCGCCTGCGAGGACTGCGACGACACCGACGCGGCGGTGAACCCCGACGCCTCCGAGAGCTGCAACAACGTGGACGACGACTGCGACGGAGACATCGACGAGGACGACGCCACCGACGCGGACACCTGGTACGCCGACGCGGATGGCGACGGATTCGGCGATCTGTCCACCACCACCACCGCCTGCGACCAACCCTCGGGCTACGTCAGCGCCGCCTACGCCTCCGACTGCGACGACAGCGACGCCAGCATCTCCCCCGTGGACCCCGAGGTCTGCGACGGCATCGACAACGACTGTGACGGCACCGCGGACGACGGCGTGACCAGCACCTTCTACGCCGACAGCGACGGCGACGGCTACGGCGACGCCGCCAGCACCACCGAGGACTGCTCGGCGCCGAGCGGCTATGTCTCGGACGACAGCGACTGCGACGACGCGGACGCGACGGTCAACCCGGGGGCTTCCGAGACCTGCGACGGCGTCGACAACGACTGCGACGGTGGCACCGACGAGGCCGACGCGGTGGACGCCGGCACCTGGTACCGCGACACCGACGGCGACGGCTATGGCACCGCGAGCGCCAGCACCGTCAGCTGCGACCCGCCCACCGGCTACGTGGCCGACGACACCGACTGTGACGACGCCGACGACGACATCAACCCCGGCGCCGACGAGCACTGCGACGGCGTGGACGAGGACTGCGACGGCACGGTGGACGACAACCCCGTGGACGCCGACAGCTGGTACGCCGACACGGATGGCGACGGCTATGGCGACGCCGGCACCGTCGTGGAAGCCTGCTCCCAGCCCAGCGGCTACCTCGCGGACGACACCGACTGCGACGACACGGACGCAGCCGTCTTCCCTGGCGCCGACGAATACTGCAACGGCATCGATGACGACTGCGATGGCACAGTGGATGAGGACGACGCCGTCGACGCGAGCCGCTGGTACGCCGACGACGACGAGGACGGCTACGGCGATGCCGCCGACTTCGTCACCGCCTGCGCCTCGGTGAGCGGCTACGTCTCCGACAACACCGACTGCGACGACGACGACGCCACGGCGTATCCGGGAGCCACCGAGATCTGCGACGGCGACGACGAGGACTGCGACGGAGTGAGCGACGAGGACGACGCCAGCGACGCCAGCACCTGGTACGCCGACGCGGACGGCGACGGCTTCGGAGACGCCACGAGCACCACCGTGGCCTGCTACGCCCCCTCCGGCCACGTGGCCTCCAGCAGCGACTGTGACGACGGCGACGCCGCCATCAGCCCCGCAGCCTCGGAGATCTGCGACGGCGTGGACAACGACTGCGACGGTGACGTGGACGAGGACAGCGCCGCGGACGCCGCCACCTGGTACGCCGATGCCGACGGCGACGGCTATGGCGACGGCTCGAGCACCGCCAGCGCCTGTAGCGCCCCGAGCGGCTACACCTCGGACGACAGCGACTGTGACGACGGAGACGCCGCGGTCAGTCCCGGCGCCACCGAGACCTGCAACGGCAGCGACGACGACTGCGACGGCCTGGTGGACGACGACGACAGCGGGGTGGCGGGCACCACCACCTGGTCCATCGACTACGACAGCGACGGCTTCGGCAACAGCGCATACACCCTGGACCGCTGCACCCAACCCACCGGCTACGTGGCGGACGACACCGACTGCGACGACGCCGACGACGCTGTCTTCCCTGGCGCGGACGAGCAATGCAACGGGATCGACGACGACTGCGACGGCGACGTGGACGAGGACAGCGCGCTGGACGCGACCACCTGGTACGCGGACGGCGACGGCGACGGCTACGGCGCCTCGAGCAGCGGCACCCACGCCGCGTGCAGCCTGCCCAGCGGCTACAGCGCTACCGACGACGACTGCGACGACACCGACAGCGCAGTGAACCCCGGCGCCACCGAGACCTGCAACGGCGCCGACGACGACTGCGACGGTGCCGCCGACAACGGCACCCTGGGCAGTGACGCCACCTGCGCCGCCGACAACTGCGAGGACATCCTGCTCGACGGGGCCTCCACCGGCGACGGCAGCTACTGGCTCACCGGAACAACGGGTGACTACGAGACCTGGTGCGACATGACCCGCGACGGTGGCGGCTGGACCTTCATCGGCTCGGTGGTCAACGAGGGCAGCCGCAGCTGGAACAGCGAGGCGGTCTGGCTGAGCGACACCAGCAGCTTCGGGGCGGTGGTGGACCGCCAGGCGGCCGACAGCAAGATCGACGCCTACTGGGAGGCCCAGGGCTGGGACCTGATGGTCATCACCGAGGAGTACGGCTTCGCGTTCTACGACGTGCTCGACGACCAGAGCTTCCTGGACTTCATGGCCAGCGAGTACGACGGCTCCACCTGCTCCCAGACCTTCCTGGCCAGCGGCGCCGACTGGTACGAGACCATGTCTTCGAGCCAGGCCCTGCTGCACGTGCTGGTGGTCCGCCCCTTGGACGACAACGCCGCCTCCTGCTTCCCCAGCGGCAACGAGAACGCCATCCTGGGCTTCCAGCTCTCCAGCTGCTGCTGGGCCGCGGGTCTGGGCAACACCCCCAACGGCTACCCCACCTGGGATGTCTACGACAACAGCCTGCTGCAGCTGGCCTACCTCTCCACCGGCTCCTGCAGCGCTGGTTCGTACCCCTGCAGCGACGCTGGGTACTACAACGCGGGCAGCTATTGCTACTCGGAGACCTGCAAGGTCACCTGGGCGGAGATGTACGTGCGCTAGTCCCCTGTCGCTGAAGTCCGTCGACTAATCATCGTCTCGCCTGTGTGTGT
>CAZHIK010000259.1:0-9942 GCA_964532635.1 uncultured Enterobacterales bacterium | reverse complement strand
CGCCCGACCTGCGGGAGGAGCGGCCGGCCACGCCCGCCTGGTTCGCCGGATGGGGCTCTGCGCTCACCGCCAGGGACCTCGAACTCCGCCCCGTGGACGGGGGGGCCGCCCTGGCGCTCTTGAATCGGATCAAGGCCGACAACCCCGAGATCTGGCCGAAGGCCGGGCCCCGCTTGCTGCCCGAGCTGGTCCAGGACTGGGACATCGGAGGCTTCGGGCACATGCCTGCCTCGACACCCACAGACCTGGAACCCACCGATGTCCCTGTGTCGTCTCCGCCGCTGGAGGTGCCCGAGGACAAGCCGAGCCCGCAGGCCCCCCCGCCCGAACCAGCGCCGGTGGCGCCCGCCCTGGCACCGGAACCCAGCGAGCGGCCCTCCATCCCCACGGGCCTGCTCGTGGCCGCCGGGTTCCTGGCTGCGCTCGTCGCGCTGGGTACCGTGCTCCTCACCCTCACACAGCAGCCGGGCACGCCGGACGAGGTGGTGGAGTCCGTCAGCGTCCCGCTTCCGGCTGGGCCGCCCCCGCCGCTCGAGCTCGAGCCTGTCGAGGCTGCGCCAGCGCCCGTGGAGCAGCGCGCGAGCCCTGGCCCCTCGCCGTCCGCCGCCGCGGCCTCCCTCCCCGACGCTGTGCCCGCGCCCGAACCCAGCGTCACCCCGGTCGACAGCGCCCACATGGGCACCCTGGTGGTGGTCACCGAGCCGCCGGGGGCGCAGGTCTGGCTCGACGGGCGGAAGGTCGGGGAGACGCCCTTGAGCCTGCAGGAGCTGGCCGGCCTGGCCAAGCTCCGCATCGGCAAGGATGGCTACCAGACCTACCACCACAGCGTGGCCCTCGAGGCTGGACAGCGCACCGAGCTGGGCCCTGTCGTCCTCGAGCCGCTGCCCGAGCTGTTCGGGATCGTGGAGCTGCTCGGCGTCGGCCTCGACGGCGGATTCGTCTCCATCGACGGTGGACCCCGGATCGAGCTGCCCGCCCGGGTCGAGCTGGCTTCGGGCATCTACCAGATCCAGGTCTTCGCCCCCGACGGCGAGGTCTACACCGTGGCGAAGTCCATCACCTTCGAGTCGGCCGGCGCCACGGTGAAGGTGGATCTGCAGGGGCTGTGATCAGTCCAGCGGCATCGCGTACAGGTACGGCTCCACCAGATCGCTGACATACAGGGTGCCGTCCACCGCCACCATGCCGCCGGGGCGCTCGATCTCGGCGCCGCCAAGGGAGTCGCCCCCGAGCTCGAAGACCTTTGCGTCGTCGTTGGCCGCCAGCACTCGGCCCTCGTGCTCGAGCAGGCCCCAGGCCTCGCGGCTGTCGACTCGGCTGGCGGCACCCGTGGCCATCTCCACGGTGTAGATGCCGTCGGATCCGCCGACATAGAGGGTCTCGCCAACGAACAGCAGCCTGCGGGGTGAGGCGATCTCCAGGGTGCTCCAGCTGGTGGCGCCGCTCGAGGGCTCGCTGACGAACAGGCCGCTCACCGTGGCGTCCACCATCACCAGGCTGCCGTCGGGGGCCAGGGCGATGTCGCGAGGGTAGCGGAACAGGGTGCCGTCGTCGGCCTGGGTGGCCACCGGCTGCATGTCGCTGTCCTCGAGCCAGCCCACCGCCCCCACCATGCCGCCGTCGGAGGTGGCGGCCCAGATGGTGTCTCCGCCTCGAACCCAGATGCCCTCGAGGCCAGCGATGCTGCGCTCCTCGGTGTCGGTGCCGTCGGAGCCGATGGTCCAGGACAGCACGTCGCCACCGTAGCGGGAGACGATCAGGATCTCTCCGTCGGTGGACAGATCCAGGTCCCCCGGGCCGTCGGGCAGGTAGAGCACCTGCTCGGCCTCGCCGTCGCCCACGGTGGTGTCGGTGTCGCGCGGGCCCACCTCGCTGTCCGCACTGTCGTCTTCGCCCTTGGGATCGCAGGCGATGACGAGCATGGCCATCAGGACCAAGGAGAGGCGAAAGCTGCGCGGCATGAATACCTCCAGGGGTGCCAGCGTATCTCGAACATCGCTGCACCTGGAGACCCCATGCCCTTGCCCGAGCTCACCATGCCCGAGCTGCCCCAGACCTGGCAGGCCTGGCTGGAGACCACCCCCGTCTGGATCACCGGCCTGTCTGGCGGCATGTTGCTCGTCGCCGGGGGGCGTCTGTACAAGCTGGCCGTGGTGGCGCCCGGCGTGCTGGGTGGCGTGGCCGGCGCACTGTGGATCGGCGAAGCGGCGGGGCTGACCGGCCCGGTGGTGGCCGTGGCCGCGGTGGTGCTGGCCGTCGCGGGGGCGGTGCTGTGCCGCTTCCTCGAGCGCATGGCGGTGGCGGCCATCGGTGTGATCGCCACCGCGGGGATCACCCAGTTGGCGTGGCCCCTGGTGACCGACGGTGCCGCGGCGCCCTGGTGGGGTGTGCTGCTGGGGGGCGCGGTCGGGCTGCTGCTGTTTCCGGGGATCTTCCGCAGCCTGATCCGCTGGATCACGGCGCTGCTGGGGGCCCTCATGGTGGCCTGGAGCGTCGGCTACTCCGACAACGTCTGGGTGGTAGGGGTCTTGTTCCTGGTGGGCTGCGTGGTCCAGGCGGGTACGGGGAAGGGCAAGAAGGGGAAGAAGAAGGACGACGAGGACTGACCCATGGCGCTCTCCTGCTTTCCGTGTTGGCCGGAGTCATGCGGGCCGCTGCGTGCTCTTCCCCGTGGCCGTGGCAGCAGCGGCTGGCGGGGCGAGGTCGTCCCAACACAACCAGTCCAACAGCTGCCAAGCCGGCTCGGCTTCTGGCTCACCGAGGAACGGTCGACCAGCTCCGAACCGGCGTGGTTGGCGTGGGCTGCGTCGCATGGCCTTCGGCGCTACCGCCGTCGGGGGCCGGAGACAGCTGGAGCTCTCCGGTGAGCAGACGCGGCGGCGGAGCCGCCGGTGCGGGCAGCGGTGCCAGCCTGGCGGACTCGAGATCCTCGATGCCCAGGTCGAGGCGGAAGTCCATGTCGCAGGTCGGTAGGTCCCACTCGGGACAGATCTCGCGTTCGGGAGCTTCGCCGTAGTCCCCGCGCGGGGTGAAGCAGGCTTCGCCCTGGACCAGCAGGTCCGGGTGGTTCATCGCCCAGGTGTTGCCCTCCAGAGCAGCCTCGGCGTCGTTCAAGAACAAGCCAGCCCCTGTGTTGTCGCTGATCGTGTTGCCCGCGAGTCTCAGGCCCGAGCGTCCGGTCCAGGCGGCCGCGCTCGCGGCGTAGACGCCGTCGCCGCAGCGGCTGCCGCTACCGTGAGCGATCCCGGCGCTACCGTGGAACCTGTTGCCCTCGAGCTGGAAGCTGCCCTCTCCGGCGATCCAGGCTCCGGCTGTGGGGTTGTAGGCGATGGTGCTGTCGGTGACGAGCAGTGCGGGGCCCCGCAGCTCTCCCTGCTGCGCGGCGTAGATCCCCACCCCGCCGCCGAGATCGACGCTCTCGGAAGTGCTGGTGAGGCTGGAGGAGATGAGCTCGAGCGAACCCCCCTCGATGACCACGGCGCCGGCGAAGCGGTTGCGGTGCAGGGAGCAGCTCGTGCAGCTCAGGTGTGCTCCCGAGCCGTGAGCATACAGGCCGGGCCCGTCATTGCCCAGGACCCGCAACCCTGTCGCCTCGACCACGCCTCCCTCTTGGGCGGCCAGTGCGGTGGCAGTGGCCCAGGCGACGGCCGCTGTGTTGGAGATGGTCGAGTCATGCAGAGTCACCACGGTGCCTGGATCGCCGGCTACGAGGCCGGCGGCGACGTTGTCGCTGATCTCGCAGGCCCGGACCCGGAGTGTCGCGCCGGCGTAGACGTTGATGCCGAACCCCGCACGCCCACTCCCGCTGATCCGGGTGTCCCGGATCACGGTGTCCTCGAGCGACACCTCGGTGCCTTCCTCGTGGGCCAGCACACCCACGGCCGCGTTGCCCGTGATCTCACAGCCAACGGCCGCCAGCGTCGCTGATGTGTTGACGTTGACGCCGTAGCCGTACTCCCCGCTCAGTTCGGGTAGCGTGCTCGTGATCCTCGTGTCCGACAAGGAGACCTGGGTGCCCGAGCCCACGGTCGAGATCCCGGCCGCGGTGTTGCCTGACAGCTCGCAGCCCGTGGCCGAGAGCGTCGCACCCTGGCTGACCAGGACCCCCGCCCCGCCGGCGTTGTCTTCGTCAGCCCATGTGTCCTGGACAGTCGTGTCCACAAGTGTGGCCTCGGTGCCGACGCCCGAAGCTGCGATCCCTGTGGAGGCATTGCCGACCAGCTCGCAGTGCTCGATGCCGAGCTTCACCCCGTCGTTGGCGCCCACGCCTACCGCGCCCAGCCCGACACCGTGAGGCCTGGTGTCCCGGACCGTCGTGTTCTTCATCGTGGCCTCGGAGCCCGGATCGAAGGCGATCAGGCCCGCCCCCGAGTTGCCGACGAGCTCGCAGCCATCGACGAAGATGGACGCACCCTCGATCACCGAGATTCCATACCCGTACAACCCCTGTTCGTCGGTGCGGGTGTCTCGGATAGTGGTTCCCACGAGCTCGACCCGTGTGCCAGGGTCGGTGATCGCAATGCCGCTCCCTTGGTTTCCGCTGAGCACGCAGCCTGAGGCCGACAGGCTGGCGCCTTCGTAGGCGGCGATGCCGACCCCGGGTACTTGGTGCTCGTTGGTTGTGCTGTTCGTGATGGTCGTGTCGGAAAGCTCGACCTGAGTGCCCGTGCCGAGGGCCGCGACGCCAGCCATGCCGTTGCCAGCGAGCGTGCAGCGCTGGGCGGTGACGGTCGGAGTGGGCGTGGCGCTCCGATAGGCCATCACCCCGATGTATGCGCAGTTCTCCACAGCGACGTCCCGCAGCTCCACCGCGCCCGATTCGATCCGTATGCCTTCCTTAAGTGAGCCGTGGACCGTGAGCCTCGACAGCTGCACGTCTCCGTAGCGGCTGTCGATGGCGATCCCCGCGGTGCTCTCGTCCCCCACGCTCGCATCCAGGATCACCAGCTCGCGGCAGCGCCCGGCCAGGTGCACCTCAGCGTGATCCGAGGTCAGCACCAGGGTCTCCGGGTAGGTCCCCGCCGCGACGGCTACCATACCGCCGTGGCGGGCTGCCGCCAGGTCCAACGCGGGCTGGATGGCTCGGAGCGGTGCTTCGGCCCCGCCGTCGCCGCCCTCGGGCGCAGCTGCATCGACGTGGACCGTCGTCCCGTCCACCGGCAGGTCTCCCCAGGTGCCGGTACCGCAGGTCTCGGGGATGCAGGTCTCGCCGTCTGCGAGCCATCCCTCAGCGCAGCCCGCCTCCTCCAGGAGCCGTTGCGTCCCGTGAGGCTCGCCGCAGGCGGTCAACAGGCCCAGTGCCAACGCGGATGGGAACAGTCGCTCCATGCCACGACACTACCACCTGTCCTCTTGGGGGACATCGCTCCCGCAGGACCTCGCGCCGCTGGGCCCGAGGCCGCAGCATCTGGCCGATGAGGAGAGAGGGGGACCGCTCGCTCGAGCTCGCCCTATGCCCCGTCCACCCCCAGCTCTTCCACGCCCGAGGCGCCCATCAGGTCCTCTGCCGGCGGCCCCTGCAGGGCCTTGTCCACCGCCGCATCCAGGTTGGCCACGAGGACCACATCGCACTTCCTGGTGACCAGCTCCAGGTTCCTACCGTCGGTCTCGAACTCTTCGAGCAGGTCGTCATCGATCCGGCTCAGCAGCACCACCTCCCCATCCCGTACATAGAGCTTCCGCACGGGCAGTGCCGAGCTGCCCAGCAGCCGCATCCCGTCCTCGGCGACCGCGAGCAGCAGCGTGGGCCGCGGACCTGCGCTGTCGCCTTCGGTCACCACCAGCAGCTTGCGCTCGGGTACCGCGCACAGGAACTCGAACCCCCGGCAGGGCACGCGCGCACTGCGGCGCCAGCGGCTGCCCTTCTTGACCAACACATCCAGCACCGTCTGCCCATCCACGACCTGCTCCACCACCACGAGCCGGTCGCCGAGGTCCACCACCTCGCCCACCTTGCCTGGCTGGCGGGAGAGCTTCTCGACCACGGGGCCGCCCCGCAGCTGCACCCGGTAGGCGCGCTTGCCATGGGCAAGGAGCAGGGTGTGGGCGTCGGCGCTCATGTTCCAGCACCAGCTGGGAGCGGTCCCCACGTCGAGCTCGTGGATGCCCTCGCTGTCCACCACGACCGGTAGGTAGCGGCCCCCGCGGGACTGCAGGGCGAAGAAGCGCCCGTGGCCGATGGGCCGCGACCAGATGGTGGAGTGGGCTAGGCGCATGACCGGCCGCGAGTAGGGCTCCCGCGTGGGCTCGAGCTCGGGGGGCGCCTTCAGGAGCACGACGCGTCCGGCCGCCTCGGCGGCGGCGAGGGCCGGCCCGCCGCCCCAGCCCGCACCGTCGGCCTCGCGCTGTGCCGTGGGCAGCTCCACGCCCACGGTCATGGAGATCTCTCCGGATCCTCCACAGGTGTCACAGGCGTCGGCATCCGCGGCGCAACACTCCTCGCAGTAGCCGTCGTCGCCCACGGGGGAGCGGCAGCTGCAGCAGAGGTGGCCGAGGCCGTGGCAGTCGGGGCATTCATCGGACATCATGGGGGAACTCCCGGGTTTGTCCTTCGCTATCACGCACGAGGGGAGCCGACCCGGATGGGGGATGCGGTAGACTCTGCCGATGCGCTACGCCCCCCCCGTACTCGCCCTCCTCGCCCTGGGCTGCCCGCAGCCTGGGAAGAGATCCGAGCCTGCCCCCCTCGACTGCGCCTCCGGATTCATCGCCGACGGCGAGAGCTATGTCCCCGAGGCCTGCGGCGCGGGCACCTGGGGAGAGCTGGTGGTCGACGATAGCACCGTCTACGTGGATCTCGGGGCCGCAGAAGGCGGTGATGGGAGCGACGAGGCCCCGCTGCAGAGCATCCAGGCTGCACTGGATCTGGCGGGCGACCGCGGCGGGGGCCTGGTGGCGGTGGCGGCGGGGACCTACAACGAGACCCTGGTGATCGGCTCGGACCACGGCAACGTGCACCTGGCGGGGCGCTGCCGGGACTTGGTGACGCTGCAGGCACGCGGGGGCCAGTCGGGGACACCGGCGATCGACATCGACGGTCGCTACGGGGAGGTGCAGGTCTCCGGCCTGGAGGTCGCGGACTCGAACTTCATCGGCGTGCGGGCCAGCTCCGGCGCGGTGCGGCTCGCGGAGCTCAGGATCCTTCGGAGCGGCTACGTGGGGATCGCGGCCATGCGCGGTGGCGTGCCGAGCACGATCCTCGAGGTGGATGGCTGCGAGCTCGATGCCAACCTCGGGGCCGGGGTGTACGTCTACACCAGCGGCGCCGAGGTCTCGCTGGTGGACACGGTCGTTCGGGACACCGTACCGCTGGTGGGTGAAGGGGGCGGCTACGGCATCATCGTCGAGGAGGGAGGAGCGCTCTCGACCTCGGGCTGCGTGCTGGAGCGCAACGTCGTCATGGGACTGCGCGTCCGCGACCACGGAACCGTGGTGTCCCTGGAGGATACGGTGATCCGCGACACCATCCCGGATGAGTACGGGATGGAGGGGCTGGGCATCCAGGTCTGGGAGGGGGCCGAGCTCACGGCCGTGGGCTGCGAGCTGACAGGCAACTCGGAGGCGGCGGTGATCGTCTCTCGCGAGGGCACCGAGGTCACGCTCGTGGACACGGTCATCCGGAACACCGCCGCCGATGGCAACGGCGACTACGGCTACGGCATCGGCGTGTTCGAAGGCGCGAGGCTGACGGTCCAGGGCTGCGTGCTGGCCGACAACACCCAGTTCGGAATCCTCGCGGCCTACAATGCTCCCGAGCTCAGCGTCGTGGACACGATCATCCGCGACACCCTGCCCGACTGGCGCGGGATCTACGGCTACGGCATCAACGCCTTCGAGGGCGCGCAGCTGTCGGTGGAAGGAAGCACCCTGCTGCGCAACACCGCGGTGGGGTTCATCGTCAGCGAGGCGGGCACCGATGTGACGCTCCTGGACTCGACCATCCAGGATACCTGGCCCGACGCCAACGGGAAGACCGGGTACGGCCTGGAGGTCCAGCAGGGCGCGACGCTGTGGGCGGAGCGATGCGAGCTTGCAGGAAACAGCACGGCCGGGCTGGAGATCGCCGACTCCACCACCGAGGTCGTGCTGCGCGACTCGATCATCCGGGACACCTTGCCGAACGCGGAGTGGGAGGAGGGGCAGGGCATCGAGATCCACAGCGGTGCCGGGCTCAGGGTCGAAGGCTGCGATCTGGTCGGAAACAGGTACTACGGGCTGGGAGCCAGGGGTGAAGGCACCGAGGTCGCGGTCCTGGACACCATGGTCCGCGGCACCCTTTTGGGGGGCAGAGGTGACTACGGCTTTGGCATCCAGGCTGCAAGCGGAGCCGCGCTGTCGGTCCAGCGCAGCGAGCTGGTCGACAACAGGTCCGCCGGGCTCATCGCTTCCGATCCGTCCACCCGCGTGACGCTGCTGGACACCACGATCCGCGGCACCCGGTCGAACGCGAGCGACGAGGCCGGCTACGGCATCCAGGTTGACGGGGGAGCCGGGCTTCATGCCGAGGGTTGTGTGGTGACCGACAACAGCCTCGGTGGAATCTTGGGCTACGGAAAAGGCACGATGGTGAGCGTCGAGGACTCCTCCATCAGCGGCACGCTGGCCGGGAGCGGCACCCAGGGTGCAACAGCGCTCGGGTTGGCTGTCTTCGACGGGGCCTCGGTGGCGGCCTCGGACCTCGTCGCCCATGACAACCAGGGACCAGGCCTGTACGCATGGGGGGAGGGCCCCGCCCTGACCTGCACGGGCTGCACCCTGCACGCAAACCGCTTCGCTGGTGCGGTGGTCTTCGAGGACGGCGCGCTGGAGATCCGGTCCTCGACGATCACGGACACCCAGGACAGGGGCGACCTGGGTGGAGGAGTGGGAGTCTTCGCCCACGTCGACCCCGAGTATGACGTGGCTTCCCTGGTGGTGGCGGACAGCACCATCTCGGGCAATCCCGTTGCCGGCGTCTGGATCGATGGGGATGGCATCTACCAGCTCTCCGGAAACACCATCTCCGACAACTACGGGGTCGCCCACGGCAGCACCACCCGCTGTGGTGACGGCGTGTTCGCACGGGGTTGTGAGCCCTGGGACGGTGCGACGGGCCTCCTGCTCGAGGGCAACACCATCTCCGGCAACGCTGGCGCCGGGCTGATGCTGGACGGATCCTCGGCCCTACTCGAGGGCAACACCTGGTTCGACAACGCTCCCGATCTGCTGGTCCAGGGAGCCGCGTGCAGCGAAGCGCAGGACGACTGGAGCGAAGCTCCGAGTGCCGAGCTCTGTCCTAGCTGGGACCGTCCGACCTGTGAGCTCTCGTTCTCGCTGAAGCTGATCTCCTCCATCATCGAGGCCAGGATGCCACCGCCGCTTGCGCCGGAAGCACGGCCCGCCACCGCGCCGAGTCTCTCGCCTCGGCTCGTGGCAGCACCCGGTCCCCCGAGCAGTCCCCGACGCGGTCACTCCGCTGGGGCAGGGTGGCATTGCCAGTGACAGGGTGAGGTGATGACCTGTCCGGCTCCGTCCTGTCCTGTCCCCCCTTCGGAGTGGGCCTGATCCCCGCCGGGGGGGTATCCTCGGATCATGTCTCGCAGGCCCCGCCGCCACCCGTCCCACATCGGCCCCTACCCGGTGCTGCATCCCCTCGGAGAGGGAGGCATGGCGCGGGTGTATGCGGTCGAGGACCCGGTCACCGGGCGTCACCGGGCCGTGAAGCTGCTGACCGAGCGGGGCATGGCCTGGACCCGGTTTGGGCGGGAGTACCGGGCTCTGGCACGTCTGGATCATCCCAACATCGTCAAGGTGTACCGCTACGGGGTGGACGAGCACCGCCAAGCCTACCTGGTGATGGAGCTGCTGGACGGCACGCCCGTGCAGCTGTGGGTGGCGCGCTACGGGGAGCCCGGCCGGCCGCGCCGCACCGCCGCGGCGGTCCATGCTCTCATCGGACTGGCC
>CAZHIK010000258.1:0-9951 GCA_964532635.1 uncultured Enterobacterales bacterium | reverse complement strand
CTCGACGTCGGCGTCGCGGCGCAGTTTGACGGGAGCCTCGGACAGCTGGACGCCCAGCTTGGACTTCAGCGATCCGCCGAACAGCTCCATCGCCGCTTGCTCGAGGAAGGCCCGGGCGTGGGCCGTCTGGCCGCCCTCGAACTCGAAGGTGAGCACGGGGCTGTTGGGATCGAGGCGCTTGGCGTTGACCTTCAGGCCCGGGAAGGCTTCCTGGACCTCGGCGAGCATGCCGCCTACCAGCCGGCCGCGGTGGGCGTTGATCGCCTTGCGCACGGCGTGGGACTCGGGACCGGAGAAGGCCGCGTGGGCCGCCTCGAAGTCGCCACCGAAGGTGTCCATCAGGTTCTTGACCTGGCGGTTGCGCACGGTGGGGGAGTCGTCTGCATCGACGAAGGCCGCGTTGATGGCCTTGCGCACCGCGGCCGCGGCGAAGACCTGAGTGGCCGCGGCCGGATCCCCGCCGGTGAGCGAGGCGGTGTCGCCGTCGTCGAGGGCCCGAACCAGCGGTGCGGGATCGGGGGCGTCGCCGGGCTTGGTGGCCTTGGGGCGGGCGGTGATGGCTGGGCCTGCGGTGTCGTCGAAGTCGGAGACCGGGCGGTAGACGACCTCGCCGTCGACGGTCTCCATGCGGATGACACGGCTGGTGATGGCGGTGCCATCGGAGTCCACCGCGTCGCGGACGGTGGTGGGCACCACGCGGGTGACCTTGACCGTGCGCCCGTCGTCCAGGGTGATCTCCTGGTCGATCATGCTGCGGGCGTTCTTCCAGACCTGTCCGGTGCTGCCGCCTGGCAGCAGCTCGTTGGCCAGGTGGGTGGGGGTCTTGGTCCTACCCGAGACCTTGAGTCCGGCCACGATGCGGCCTTCCTCGATGTGGAGGGGGACCTGCTCGCCGGTGTCCTTGCGGGCGATGACGTTGTTCTTGCGGACGACGTAGCCGAGCTTCTCGAGCTTGGCTTGGAGCGTGGAGTCGAACTCTCCGTCGTCGCCGAGGGCCTTGGCGCCCAGGATGGTGGCCTTGGTGTCGGCCAGTTCCTCGAAGTTGGAGAAGGCGCGCCAGCGCTCTGGGCCGTCGGCGACCTCCTCGAGCTCGGCCTCGACCGGGCGGGAGCGCCGGGGCTTCTGGGTGGCCTCGATCTCGTCGATGTCGCCGTCGGGCAGGGTGCGGCGCGCGGTGGTGGTGGAGTCGGAGTCTTCGCCACCGACGTCCACGATGGGGCGCGCGACCACGGCCTCGTCGTCGTCGAAGTCGCTGCTGGGGGTGACGCGGCGGTTGGGGGGGCGCTCGCCGCGGCGCATGGCATCGACGTCTTCTTCGGCGCCCTGCACCATGGTGCGGGCGACGTCGCGCATGGCATCCTGTTCGGCGATGTCCATGTCGGGGTTGCGGCGCTGGTCGCGGGTGGTCTGGTCTTCGAGCTGCTGGCGGGCGAGATCGAGGCGCTGCTGCTGCACGGCGATGGCGGCGGCGCGTTCGTCGTCGCTCTGGGCCCGCAGGATGGCCAGGTTCTCCTCGGCGGAGCTCATCTGCTCCTTGTTCTGGGCGAACTTGGGCGCGAAGACCTGCTCGACACCGGCTTCGTCGTCGTAGGTGGACTTGGCCAGGGCGTAGGCTTCCTGGAGGGTCTCGTTTTCCTTCTGGGCCTTCTGCAGGTTCTTGGCGGCCCAGTGCTTCTGGTAGGCGGTGGAGCGGCGGGCCCCGACCTCGATGACGGACTTGATGATCTCGTCGAGGAACAGCGACTTGATCAGGTTGATGTCGACGCCTTCGCCCTTGGCCCACTGCTCCCACTTGTTGTGGTCGAGCACGGTGCCCACAGCGCCCTTGATGACGCCGTCGGCGTACTTGAGGCCCAGGTGTGCCAGGGCGTTGCCCTTGTTGAGCAGGGCTCCGGTGCCCTGGGTAGCGGCGTCCATCCCGGCGAGCTTCTTGCCCAGGCTGGTGGCGCCCAGGCCCTTGCCCACCGCGGAGGTGGCCACCTTGCGGATCCCGCCCATGGCGGTTTCCTTGAGCAGGTGCTTGAGGAACTCACCGTCGCCCTTGGCCAGAGCACCCTCGCTGTTGATCAGGGCCTTGAGCAGGCCTTCGCCCGCGCCTTCGGCCAGATCCAGCAGGGCTTCCTTCATGAAGGCCTTGACGCCTTGCTTGGCTACGATCTCTGAGAGCTTCTTGCCGGCCTTGATGGCCTCGATCAGGCCCTGGGAGCCAGCCTGTCCGGCCGCGCGCAGGGCGCCGATGCCGGCGAAGGCCGCGGAGACGGCCGCGTTCGCCAGGTCGACACCCAGCTCTTCGACACCGTAGCCGCCGCCCTTCATGGCGGCCTTGACCGCGGTGGCGGCCAGGGACACGGCGAGGTTGGCGATCACTGCCACCAGCACGCCTGAGCCGGCGCCCGCGGTGACCACGGTGACCACCACCGCGCCCACCACCTGGATGGTGTTGCTGACGGCGTCGGCGACCTTGTCGCGGGTCTCACGGTAGCGCTTGGCGTCTTGCGCTTCCCACTCGCAAAGCTCCTTGAGGTCCTCGAACTTGTCCTTGTCCTTGAGCTTGCCGTCGGGGCCGAACATGGCCTCGATGTCGCCCATCTGCTTGACCAGCAGCGAGCCGTTGGAGTGGGCCCCCAGGGCCTCGAGGCCGTCCATGAAGACGTTGCCGATGAGCTGGTTGAAGATGCCGCTGCGCTCGAAGTCGTAGCGCATCCGCGCCCGCTCGAGGTACTCCTCGGGGGTCTGGGGCTGGCCCATCAGCTGGAGCTTCATCTCGAAGCCCTCGGTGCCGCTGAAGTCGCCCTCGATCCATTCCTCGAGGCTCTGGTCCACGCCCAGCAGGTCGACGGACATGGAGCGGAACTTGGCGGCGAAGCGCGCCCGCTCTTCGGGGGACTTCTTGTACATCCCCTCGATGACCTTCTTGACCTTTTCTTCGTCGGTGCCGGCGCCGGACATGGCGTACAGCAGGGTGACCTCGTCGTCGGCCTTGCCCTTGCGGGCCACCTGCTGGAAGTAGGTGCGCTCGAGGCCTTCGGTCTCCTGGCCGAGCATGACGTCGATGGCGCTCTGGCCGGTGCCGCCCCGGTCGGCGTACTTGCCGCCTTCGCGGCCAAACGTCATGTCGAAGCCCTGGCGGACCTTGGCGAGGTGGTCCTTGTTGCGACCGCCACGGCCCTCGAGGCCTGCTGCGAGGGTTTCTTCGATGAGCTTTTCGTCGGTGCCCCAGCCGTCGGCCGCGTACTCGAGGCGCATGACGTCGGCCTGGACCTTGTCGCCCCGCATCTCGGCCATGATGACTTCGTAGTCGGCCCCCCGGCCGAAGTCCGACATCACCTCTTCCTGGAAGCTGCCGAAGGAGCTGAGGTTGGCGTTGTAGTACGCCATGGCCTGCTGCACTTCTTCGGGGGTGAGCTTGTCCAGTTCTTTCAGGAACTCGTTCTCGTCGGTGCCCCAGCTGGAGAAGTCCCACCAGTCGCCCGAGCCGTGCATGGCCATCTTCATCTTGACGGCGGCCACGTGGGCCTTGTTGGCTTCGGCCTTGCCCGTTTCCGGGTTGATGGCGGTGAGCGCTTCGACCATCTGGCGCTCGTGGGTGCCCAGGTCGCGCTGGAGCCGCGCCATGAAGTCTTCGTGGCCCGGCATGGTGACCAGCTTGGTGCGCTCTTCGACCGACATGCCCTCGAGGGTGTTGAAGATGAGGTCTTCGTCTTCGCACCACGCGCGGTCGCTGTACTCGAGCAGGAACTCCCGGACGCCCTCTACCCGGTGCTCCTTGGACATCATCATGAGGGCCATCTTGCCCTCGTTGTGGTCCGTGAAGCTGGACTCCCAGAACCCGCCGGCCTCGAAGCCGTCGCTGGGCTTCCAGTCGCCAAGGCCCATGTCCTCGCGCATCTGGGTCTCGAGGTCCTTGCCGAAGTGGCGCCGGTACTCGACCTTGACCAGCTCCATCTCTTCCGGAGTGAGCCCCGCGATGGTCTTGAGGATCGTCTTCTCGTCGTCACCCCAGCCGTCGATGGCCTTGAACAGGGAGTTGGCGGAGTCGCGGATCTTCTTGATCTTGTCCTGGGTGAGCTTCTGGATCTTGGCCGGATCGCGCATGGCCAGCTGGTAGAGCTGTTCAGGGGTCTTGTTGCGTCCCTGGGGGCTCTTGGCGATCTCGTCCATGCGCTGCTTGATGGCCATGTCCTTGGCCCGCTGCTCCATCTCCTCGCGACGGTTGCGACCGGCCACGGCGTCTTCGGCGTCGGCCAGCATGGCGACGGCCTTGGCCTCGGTGTCGCCGGACATGTTGGCCTGCAGGATCTGCAGGAGGTTCAGCCGCTCGCCGTCTTCGCCCAGCACCTTGATGGCGTTGGGGCCGTCGCCCTCGATCTGCTCGCGCAGGGCCATGAGCTCGGCCGGGCTCAAGCTGCTCATGATGGACAGCAGGTTGGAGTCGCTGACCCACAGGGTGGAGTCCAGCTCTTCTCGCAGGCTGGCGGCGGCGGAGTTCACCTTGGACTGGTCGAGGGCGTAGCTGCCGTCGGCGTTGTTGCGGGTGTTGCGGACGGAGCCCTGCAGGCCCGCCAGCTCGGTCTCGTCTTCGTAGTTGAAGGGGCTACCGAGGAGCACGTAGGCCCACACGGGGCTGACCACGAAGGCGGCGACGGTGATGATGCTCTGGAAGATGGTGGGCTTGCTGGCAGCCTCGATCTTCTCGGCCAGCTGGCCGTTGAAGCGAGCGTCGAGCAGGCGCAGTTCTTCTTCGGAGCAGTCGGCCAGCAGCTCCCGCACCCGTGCGGAGTCGTTCCAGAACCAGGCGTCGAACTCTTCAGTGAGCTGGGCGGCCTTGTACTCGACCCGCATCTCCTGGACGCGCTCGGCGCGCTCCTCGTAGGGCAGGTCCATGACCTCGGCGGACTGGGCGTACTGCTGCTCGATGTCGTTGTAGGTGTCGCCCCCGGTGCCGTCCATCGCGTCTTGCATCAGCTGCGGGTACTGGGCCCGCAGGGCGTGGAGCAGCTCGGGGGAGGCGCCCATGATGATCTCGCGCATGCGCTCGTCGTCGACCCACATCGAGTTGACTTCCGCCTCGATCATGCGGCGGGCGCGGGCGATGTCCTGCTCGAACACCTGCTGCTGGTGTGTGGCGTGGGCCTGGACGGACTCGAAGGCCGAAGCGGACAGGCCCATCTCGATCCGGAAGTCGGCCAGGGCGGCTTCGCGCTCGCGCTGGGCCTCGGGATCGGAGGACTCGGGGTATTGCCGCATCAGGTCGCGCAGGCGGTGGGAGACCGTGACGTCCACGCCGGGGGGGAGCTCGGGGGCCTCGGTGTAGTTCTCCGCCCGGTCGATCATGTCCAGGAAGTCGATGTTGTCGGGATCGTTGCGGCCGAACTCGGCGCGGAGGGAGCGCTGCAGGGCTTCCACACCGCCAGGGTACTGGCTGAGGATGCGCTGGAAGTTCTCGGGGTCGTTGCCGTAGCGCTCCATGATCGCGCGGATCTCGTCCTCGTCACCCTGCCGGATCTTCTCTGCGATCTCGCCGGCCTGGCGCTCGGCCTGGACTCGACGCTGGGCGTTCTCGCGGGCGTCGCTGGCCTGCTGGTTGAGGTGGGCGATCAGGTCGGCGTTGGTGAGGCCGTAGCGTTGGCCCATGGCCTCGAGGGCGGCTCGCCGCTCGTCGGGATCGGTGATCTCCTTGATGCGGTTGAGCTCGACCTCGGCTTCGTCGGACAGCTCCTGGACCGGGCGGTCGAGCACCCCGGAGGCCTCGGCCTGCTCGAGCAGCAGGCGCATCTCGCTCTCGGACATGCCGGTGGACTCGACCAGTCGGTTGATCTCTGCCAGGCGCTCGTGCTCGGGGAGATCCTGGGCTTGTCGCAGTGAGGTGAGCGCACGCAGGTTGGCCTGGGAGCGGGACGCGGCTTGTTCGAGATCCCGCACCTCGCTGTGGCCCGACAGCCGGGCCAGGGCCTCGAGGTGACGCTGGCGCTCGGAGAAGGGCAGGTTCGCCGCCGCTTGCACCTGGGCCAGCAGGGCGGGGCGCATCACGTGCTCGGAGCCGCCCATGGTGCCGCCCAGGTAGGCCTGGGCGATGGTCTCGCCCATGTTGACCGGGCCGTCGCTGCGGATGGCGGTCTGGAGGCGGTTGAGCTCGGCCACCCGCTGCTCGGGGGGCAGGCCCCGGGCCCAGGCCAGGCGCTGGGCCAGGCCGTCGGGGGTGGAGGGATCGATCTGGGAGCGGGGATCGTTGGCCGATAGCTCGAGGACCAGTGCGTCCTCGCGGGCGATGGCGTTGTAGTCTTCGGCCCGGCGCTCCTGGGAGTTGACCTCGACGGCGAAGGGGCCGAAGACCCGCGGCAGCACGCGTCCGTTTTCGTCGCGGCGGATCTCGGTGAGGGAGGACAGGCCGCCAGGCTGCAGGCGCCGATCCAGCTCGGCCAGCTCGCGGGGGTTGCAGCCCTGGAGCATCTGGGAGATTTGGTAGGGCGAGGGGCGGGGCCAGTCGCCGTCGAGGAAGGACTGCAGCTGGGTGGCGTGGGACGACACCTGCTCGGAGTTCATGGTGTAGCCGGCCAGGGTGTCGCCGCGGGACTCCCGCTGAGTGGCGGAGCGCTCGGCGTCGGTGGGACCCACCGGGGCGTCACCCCGCGCGATGCGGCGCTGCTCGCTGGGCGCCACGTTCAGCGCGGCGCGGATGTAGTCGGGGGTCTGATCGCTGTCGTCGATCAGCTCTTCTCCTTCGAGCATGCGCAGCATGTTCTCGTTGGAGAGGTTGTAGTCGCTGGCCATGCTCTGCAGCAGCTGGTAGGCCTGCTGGCGGTCGCCCTGCCAGTTGAGCGCATCGATGGCACGGTCGGTCTCGGCGACCTCGGTCTCCATCCGGCGGGTGTCTTCGAGGGCTCGGCGCACTTCATCGCGGGTGCCCCGGTCCTCGTTGAGGCTGCGGGCGTCGCGGAGCTGGACCTGGAAGGTGTGGTCGTCGTCCATCAGCTCAGTGATGGAGCGTGGGATCTCGGACTGGGTGCGTCGGCCGTCGTTCTTCTCGGCGGTGGCGGCGTTGATCAGCTCGGTCTCGTCGCGCAGGTACTGGGCTCGCTGGGCCGGGGTCATGGCCGCGAACAGGCGCCGTACACGATCCTCGTCGGGCCGGCCCGGAGGCTGGATCTCCCGCAGCAGCTCGGCGCGGTTCTCGACGAACTCGGGATCGTGCACGTCGAGCTGGAGCGATTCCTCGGGGTTGAAGGCCATGGCCTCGTCGAGCAGGGCCAGGCCGCGGCTCTCGTCGCCGCCCTGCAGGGCGTCGCGGAGCTGGTCGCGGATGGGCTGCATCTCGATGGCTTCGTCGCCACCACCGACGGCGGCGTTGTCGCCCATGGCCTTGCGGCGCTGCTCCCACTCCAGGAAGAACATGCGACGCTGGGCCGGGGTCATGCCCTGCAGCGCGTTGATGATGGCTTCGTCGCTGCAGTCGTGGGTGAGCTGGTTGTAGAGGATGTTGCGCTTGGCGATGTAGTCGGGGTCGTTGGGGTTCCCCAGGGCCCGTCGGCGCCGATCCTGCTCGCTCTGGGTGTACTGGACCTGGTAGTTCGAGTCGATCAGGCGCTGGCGCATGGTCTGCAGCTCGGCGGGCAGCTCGCCGGCGGGCGCACGGGCCAGGTAGTCGGCGAACTGCTCGGGGCTCATCCGGCGGCGCTGGGCTTCCTGCACGAAGCGTGTCTGGGCGTCGGCGTCGGGACCCGCGAAGCTCGAGACGGGGCGGGTGCGGGCCCGCTCGGCTTCGGCCAGGCGCAAGACGGTGTCGACCGACATCCCGGTCTGGCGTGCGACTTCCTCGGCGTTGTTCTGCAGATCACCGATGGCGCAGGTGCTGAGCCGCTCGATGTGGGCCTGGGCCTGGGGGGCGCGGTCGAGGGAGCGGCGGTCTTCTTGCTGGACGCGCTCGAAGATGCCTTGCAGCTCGGACGATGTGCGGCCGGTCTCCTCCTCCAGCCGCTCCATGACCCGGCGGCGCTCTTCAGCGGGGAGCTGCTGGGCCTGGTGGAGGGTGGTGGCGACGTGGTTCTCGACCAGCACCTCGCCGCGGGCGGAGCGCATGTCCTCGTCGTTCAGCCCGCTCATTGCCTGCAGGCGCTCGAGGGCCTCGCGGCGCTGCTCGGTGGGCAGGGCCTGGACCCGGGTGAGCTCCTCGCGGAAGGCCTGGGAGGGCTGCACGCGGGTGGTGCGGGAGCCGTCGGGCCGGGTAGCGTCGGTGCGCTCCACGGTGAACATGGACGCGAAGAGGGCCTGGGGGTTTTCCGCTGTGCGGATCAGGCGGGTGGCTTCTTCGCGGGACACGTTGTTGTGGCGTGCCAGGGAGTCGATGCGAGCGCTGGCTTCGGCGAAGGAGACCGGGGTGTTGTTGCCGGCTTCGTCGGTGGTGCCCAGGGCCGCGGCGGCGGCCAGGGTCTCCTGGGTGCGCTGCTCGAGGGCGATGGCATCCTGGGTCTCTTCTCGGACCCGGGCGGGCAGTCCGCTGTCCAGAGCCCGGTTGTAGGCCTGGGCCCGGTTCATGATGGCCATGCCCTCGTCGTGCTCGGAGCCTCCGACTCCGTTCTGGAACGAGGTGCGGATATCGTAGCCGTCTTCGTCCACGGCCATGGGATCGGCCATCAGGGCGGCGCGCTCGGCCGGGGTCATCTGGGCCAGCAGGCTGATGGCGTCGTCGTCTTCGACGCAGGTCTCGTCGAGCTTGTTGATCAGGGCGTCGCGGCGGCGGATGTAGCGATCGTAGCGCCGCTGGGCGTCGGCGCGCTCGTCGGGGTCCTCGATGGCGGCGATGTCGGCGGGGTTGGTGTGGATGCGCACGAAGGCCGCGTTGCCGTGCAGGCCGGCCTCGCGGCGCATGCGCGCCAGCTCGTCGACGTCGTTCTGGTGCTCGTTCTCGCCGGCGTTCTGGCGGTCCCACTCGCGGAGGTTGGCCTGGGCCTGCTGCATCTCAGGGGGGCACTGGCCGGGCGGCAGGCGCCGCAGGTGGTCCATCATCTCGTCGGGGGTGATGCCCCGCTGCTCGGCCCAGGTCTCCAGCTGACGGGCGTTGTCGGCACCCAGGCGGGCGCCCCACTCGCGCTGGTTGTGCTCCTGCGAGGCGATGGCGGAGAAGCGACGAAGATCGGCGGGATCCATGCCGGTCTGGGCCGCGATGCGCTGGATGCGGATCTCGGCGTCGGGGCCGGACAGATCACCGGTCTGCAGCTCGCGGATGGCGCGCTGGGTGGGGGTGAGGTCGCCCTCGGCGACCCCGTGGAAGAGGTCTTGGGTGAGGGGGTCGCCTTCCTGGCGGGGGCCCACCATGAGGGAGCCTTCGCGGCCGGCGGCCCGGGCCAGGGCGGCCTGGGTGGCCATGATCGAGGCGGTGTAGGACTCTTCGAGCTGCTGACGGGTGAGGTTCAGGCGCTCGGCCAGTTCGTCCATCCGCCGTTCCCGCTCTGCGGGACCGAGATCGCGGTTGGTGCGGA
The DNA here is from genome assembly GCA_964532635.1 of uncultured Enterobacterales bacterium. Classification (GTDB taxonomy): domain Bacteria; phylum Myxococcota_A; class UBA796; order UBA796; family JAFGLY01; genus CALDOK01. The sequence goes on along the minus strand of CAZHIK010000258.1, from coordinate 475 downwards.
TCTGGCTGACGCCGTTGAGCGCCTGGTCGCGGGTGTCGCGGTTGCGCTGGGAGCGCATCAGCTCGTCGGGCTGGATGCCGGTCATGCGGGAGAGGTTGGCGTAGGCCTCCCACTGCTGCTGCATGGGCATCGCGGCGATGGCGTCGAGCCGGGAGTCCAGCTGGGAGTTGGCGACGGGGCCTTCGACCAGGCCGTGGCCTTGCTCGCCTTGGGCCAGCAGGGCGCCCATGAGCTGGGAGGGGGGAACCTGCCCGGCCAGCGTGCGCAGGTCGGCCAGGCGCTGCTCGGCGCTCTGCCCGCTGCCGACGTTCTGGAGGCGGGCCTGGATCTGCTCGGGGGTGAGGTTCTGGGCTTCGCCTTCCGCGGGGCCGCCCTGGGCCAGCAGCTCGCGGACCTGGTCGGCGGTGAGGCTGGTGCGGGTAGCGTATCAATATGACCGGAAATCACCAGCTGCGGTGATTCAGTGGAACTAACA
>CAZHIK010000257.1:7968-9959 GCA_964532635.1 uncultured Enterobacterales bacterium | reverse complement strand
CTGGTATCGCGCGCTCACCACCTACATGACCTCATCGACGGACTACGAGGACGCCCGCGCGGCTACCTTGAGCGCGGCCACGGACCTCTATGGTCACACGTCTGTCCAATACAACATCGTCGCCAAGGCCTGGAGAGAGGTGGGGGTGGGCTGCCATCTCGGGGCGCTCGGGGCCTTCAACTACTGCTCCACCGACTGCCTGTGCCTCGAAGGCGAGGGCGTGTGTGGCAGCGACGCTGAGTGCGACAGCGGGTTGGTCTGTGGTGAGAACCAGGGCGCGAGCTATGGGCTCGACTGGTGGCTCGAGGTCTGCGTGTCTGAGCCCACCACCTGCCGCACCGCCAGCCTGGGTGCCTGGAACTACTGTCGCCCCGACTGCACCTGCGCCGAGGGCGAGGGCGCATGCGACAACGACGCCGAGTGCGACAGCGGCTTGGTCTGTGCCGAGAACCAGGGCGCCAGCTACGGGCTGGACTGGTGGGTGGAGGTCTGCGTCCCCGAGCCCTCCAGCTGTCGCACCGCCAGCCTGGGTGCCTGGAACTACTGCCGCAGCGACTGCACCTGCGCCGAAGGCGAGGGTGCCTGCGACAGCGACGCGGAGTGCGACAGCGGTCTGGTCTGCGCGGAGAACCTCGGCGCCAGCTACGGGCTGAACTGGTGGGTGGATGTCTGCATCCCCGAGGACGGAACCTGCCACCCCAGCGAGAACGGGGACTGGAACTACTGCTCCAGCGCCTGCACCTGTGCCGAGGGTGAGGGATGGTGTAGCAGCGACGCGGAGTGCGACGCAGGGCTGAGCTGCGTCGCAAACGCCGGAAGCGGCTACGGCCTGAACTGGTGGGTGGACGTCTGTGAGCCCTAGAGAGCTCGCTATAGCTGGCTCTCTTCCACCGCCGACATGATCTTCCGATCGAAGATGCTGCGCTTCAGGCGACGCATGGTGCTTGTGTCACCGATGGCGGGCTGTGTGTCGAGGGCCTCGAGCACCGAGCGGATCTCGGCCAGGTCTTCGTCGCCGAGGTTGACAGCTTCGGCCGCGGCGACGGCTTCGAGGGCCTGGTCCAGTGCAGTCTCGCGGCCCTGAGGCGTGCGGTCCGTGATCACCTGCTTGATGGTCTCCGCGTAGCTGTAGACCGCCGCGCCCTTGTACAGCAGAGCTGTGTCGCCCGCCAGCAGCTCACCCCAGGTGGTGTAGAGGGTGACTTCCTTCTGCTCGAAGTCCAAGGCGTCCTTGTAGCGGACGGTCACGCCGATGGACGCGTGATCCTCGAGCAGGTCGGGGGCGCAGGTGTGCAGGTGGTTGTAGAACACCATGCTGTCGTTGGGGGCGATGTGTTGCGGGTCGACGTCGGCGGGATCGGCGCTGATGCCCTCACCCGAGAAGTGTACGACCTCGAAGCCCGGGGGCAGGGCCAGCTGCAGCTGCACGTCTCGCGCCGCTACTCCCATGGTGTTGACGAAGCGGCTCGCGAACATCTTCCAGGCCTCGTCCTCACTGTCCACGAAGATGGACGCGCCCTTGCCTGCGTCGGTCACCTGGTCCATCAGGGCGTCGTAGTATGTGAAGGGGCTGCCCACGCCTACCCCCACCAGGTAGATGCCCTCGGCGTCCTGGTCGTCCGCCTGGTCGCCGATGAGGTCGAGGCTGGTGATGCCCGCGTTGGCACCGCCGTCGCTGATGAGCACCACCCGGTTGATGCGCTCGCTGTCGTAGCTGGCGAGGGCCATCTGGTAGCCCTCGGTCAGGCCGCCGTACAGATCGGTTGCGCCCTCGGCCGTCAGGGACTCGGCCGCGTGGCGCAGGCTCAGGTCCATGGGGCCGCTGTGCTCGTGGTTTGCGAGCAGCACGTTGTTGCTGGTGTTCCAGCTGACAACCGAGATGATGTCGCCCTCGCGCAGCTGGGAGTGGGCCGCGATCATCACTTCCTTGGCCAGCTCGAGGGGCTCGCCGCTCATGGAGCCGGAGGTGTCCACCACGAAGGTGAGGTTCA
>CAZHIK010000257.1:0-7958 GCA_964532635.1 uncultured Enterobacterales bacterium | reverse complement strand
ACAGGTCCAGCTCGTAGCTGGTGACGCCCACCTGCAGCTGCCATGCGTCCTCCACACCCTCCATGGCGGGGGCCAGCTGCAGGGACAGGGAGACGTCTTCCCCCGCGTCGGGGTCAGCGGGCTCGTAGCCGAAGTCGTAGTAGTTCATGAACTCCCAGCCGCGGATGGTGACGTAGTCCAGGCTGGCCCAGCCCCCCAGCACTGCCGCGCGGACCTGGGAGGCGGAGGACATGGAGTTGGAGTCGTCGGGGGACATGTAGAGCACCACGGGGGTCTCGTCGTCGCACTCGTCCACCTCACCCGTGTCCACTGCGGAGGCGGTGTCGGTGGTGCCGGTGTCCACGGTCTCTTCCTGCGTCCCCGTGTCGGTGTTTTCCTCCTGCTCCTCCTCCTGCTCCTCCGGCTCCGAGTCGCCCGATCGATCATCTGTGTCCCAGCCGGCGCTGCCGCCGCCCAGGCTGCGCTCGCCCGAGGCGCAGGCCAGGGCCAGGCCGAGGCTGGCGGTGGCTGTCCAGAACAGGGGGGAACGGCTCCATCGCTTGCTCATGTCTCCTCCTCCTTGGTGGCCCCGGGGCGGACGTCGCCGAACAGGGGCGCGTGGCAGGCCCATTGCCTGCAAGATCCGAGCCGAATCGTAAGAACTCGTCTCCGACGTGATCGTTCGGGAATGGTCCCCGCACCGCGCGCGCGAGATCACGACATCCGGATCAGTCCGCCCGCGGCACCAGCCCCCTGAACCGCGCGTAGCGGACCATGCCCTGCAGGCAGCGCACCGCCACCCCCGGATCGTCGAACACGGGGATGCCCAGCTGCTCCATGCCAGCCCGGATCTGCCGCGCCATGGGCTCGTCGCCGAACATGGCTCCCATGACCGGCTTGTGGGGAGCCAGCTCCCGGGGCCGACCGAAGGCCGCCTCTGGGTCCAGGCGGGACTCGGGGATGGTGATGTGGATGATGAGCAGCGCGTCGATGGAGGGGTCCTGGATCACGGCCTCGCACAGCAGGCGGTAGGCTTTTTGGGAGCCCACCCGCTCGATGGTGGACCACATGTCCACCGGGTTGTGCACCGGGGCCCAGGGTGGGGCCACTTCGCGGATGCGCTCGATGGTGGCTGGCGCCAGATCGGGTAGCTGCACGTCGTGGAGCCCGCAGGCATCGGCGGTGAGCACGCAGCCCACGCCTGTGATGCTCACCACGCCCAAGCGAGGGCCCGCAGGCAGGGGCAGCAGGTCGAAGGCGCGGCCCTGGTCGAACAGCTCCTGGAAGCTGTGGACCCGGATGCAGCCGGCCTGGCGCAGGGCAGCATCGGCTACGCGGTCGTCGGCGGCCAGGGCGCCGGTGTGGGAGGCGGCGGCCTGTGCTCCCAGGGTGGTGCGACCGGACTTCAGGATCGCAACCGGCTTGCGGGCAGTGGTCTCGACCAGGGCTTCCATCAGGCGGCGGCCGTGGACCAGGCCCTCGACGTACAGGCCAACGGAGCGCACCGCGGGGTCGCTGGCCAAGAATCCCAGCAGGTCGCACTCGTCCACGCCGGCTTTGTTGCCGATGGAGGCGAAGCGGAGCGCGCCCTGGCGCCCTGTGGCGGCGAACCAGCGGGGGAAGCAGGAGGCGAACAGCCCGGTCTGCCCGAGGTAGGCGCCGCCCCCGGTGGGCACGGGTTCCACAGAGGCCAGGGAGGTGACCAGGCCCGAGCCCACCTCGATGGTGCCGATGCTGTTTGGGCCCATCAGCTGGATGCCCAGCTCGGCGCAGCGGCTGGCGATGCGTTGCTCCAGCTCGGCGCCGTAGGGGCCTTGGTCCGAGAAGCCCGCGGTGGAGATGATGATGTGGCCGACCCCCGCAGCGTGGCAGTCTTCGATCAGGGGCACGCAAGCTTCGCGCGGGATCACGGCCACTGCCAGATCGACCGGCTGGCCGATGTCGGCCAGGCGCGGGTAGCATCGCCGCCCGAGGACCCGCTCCTGGCGGGGGTTGACCGGGAAGACGGAGCCCACAAAGCCCAGGCGCTCGAGGTTGTTCAGGATCACCCAGCCGGCCTTGGCCGGCGAGTTGCTGGCGCCCACCACGGCGATACTGCGGGCCTGGAAGAAGGGCGCCACCCGGGCCGCGCGTGTGGCCATGGGATCGAGGGGCGGGGACCGGAACGGCTCACCGCCGGTCAGCACCAGGTGGTCCACCGCGGCGAGGCTGCCATCGGGCTGGACGATCAGGGGGTTGAGGTCGACGCTCTGCCACTCGGGGTGGGCTTGGCCCGCTCGGCCCAGGGCCTCCAGCACATCGGCCAGGCGCTCCGGGTCCACTGCGGGTTGTCCCCGGAAGCCGAGGAAGAGGCGCGCGCTGCGCAGCTCGTCCAGCATGGCCCGAAGCTCGGTGCGCGGACAGGGCCACAGGCGCATGGTCACGTCGGGATCGGCCTCGGCGGTCACGCCACCGCGACCCAGCAGCAGCGTCGGCCCGAAGGTGGGGTCCCGCAGCCAGCCCGCCAGCAGCTCCGGGCCCGGAGGGCGCTGGGGCTGGACCTGGAACGAGGCGATCCCGCTGCCCAGCCTGGCCACCAAGGCCTCGGCCTGGTCTTCGAGCTCGCTCGGCCCCGGGATGTCGAGCACCACGGCCCCAAGCTCGCTGCGGTGGGCCAGCCCGGGGCCGTCGGCCTTGAGCACCACCGGCCAGCTCAGGTCTGCCGGTAGCTCCTGGATCTGCCAGGCCCGCTGCTTGGGCTTGTGAGCCGCCAGGGAGTAGGACTCCACCAACGGCACCCCGACCGCGCGGAGCGTGGCGGCCGCCCGATCGCTGTCGAAGAACGAAGCCATGGCTATCGAAGCTCCAAGTTGGACAGCGGGAAGCGCGAACACCGTAGCTCCGCCCCGGGATCCCGAAGCCCGTAGCCCGTAGCCCGTAGCCCCCTGACCACCAGCGTTCCTCTGCTCGGCGACGGAACTGGCATCGACGTGGTCCGGGAGCGCTCCAACGCTAGGTGAGGGCGCGCTTGGCGGCCTTGACCATGGGGTGCTCGGGCCCCAGCTCGCGCACCAGTGCGCCCGTGGCGGCCATCATCTCGGTGTAGCCGGAGCCGTCGCCCGAGTCGCGCAGCGCGCGGCCGCGCTCGAAGCGGGTGATGGCGGTCTCGGGATGGTCGGGGCCGAGGACCGCCCGCTTGATGTTCAGCGCCTGGTCGTAGGAACCGATGGCCTGCCGATACTCGCGCAGCTTGGCGTAGACCTGGCCCAGGGCGTGCCACGCCAGGGCTGTGTAGGGGTGGCTCTTGCCTTCGGTGGCCCGGCGGATGTCGACGGTGCGCTCGAAGGCGTCCAGCGCCAGCTCGAGCTCACCCTGACGCACGTAGGTGTGGCCCAAGGCGTACAGGGTGCGCGCGGTGTCGCGATGCTCTTCGCCCAGGTGCTCTTCCTTGATGGCGAGGGCCCGCTTGTAGCGCTTCACCGCCTGGGGCAGGTGGCCGGTCTCGGTGAGCACCTGGCCCATGGCGTCCAGGGCGTTGGTGGTGTCCGGGTGGCGCTTGCCCAGGGCGCGCTCGAGGATCTTGATCTCGCGGGCGAACGCCGCCAGCGCGTACTCGTAGCGCCCCATGAGGGTGTAGGTCTGGCCGATGGAGTGGAGGCTGGGGCCCAGTGAGGGGTGATCCTTGCCCAGCTGCTTGCGGGTGATGCGCAGATCTCGCTGGAAGCTCTCGAGGGCGTCCTTGTAGGTGCCCTGGCGGGTGTGCGCGTGGCCGATGGCGTGGAGGGTGGTGGCCACGGAGGGGTGCTCGGGGCCGAGCTTGGTCTCCTTGATCTCGAGGGCCTGCTGGAAGGCGCGGGTTGCTTCCTGGTAGCGGTTGAGGTGCACCATCACCTGGCCGATGGCGTGCAGGGTGACCGCCATGTCGGGATGGTTGGGCTCGAGGTTGCGCTGCTCGATGTCCCGGGCCTTGTTGTAGATGGCCAGGGCCTGGGGGTAGCGCTCGAGGCGGTTGAGCGCCTGGCCAATGGCGTGCAGGGTGCGAGAGACCTCGTGGTGTTCGGGGCCGAGGACGCGTTCCTGGATCTCGAGGCTGTCGCGAAGACGTTGCTCTGAGGCCTTGTAGGCTCCCAGGCGGTAGTCGGCGCGGGCGCGGGTGTACAGGGCGCGAGAGCGGGTGACCTCGTCGACCTCGGTGAACTCGAGTGCCTTGTCGGCCCAGCGTGCACCCACGTGGGCGTCGCCCATGCGGATGGCGGCGTCGGCGATGGCTCGCCAGTCCTCGGCGGTCTCGGGGCCGTGGCGCAGAGCGGCTTCCACGAGCCACGCGGTGGCCTGGCCGGTGGACCAGTCGAGCACCTTGACGGGGATGGGCAGGGCGGTGGTGGTGGCCCAGGAGCCCAGGAGGTCCATCTGGACGTCCTCGCTCTCGAGCACCTGCTCGCCGATCTTGTCGAAGCGATCGCGTCGCAGATCTGCGATGCCCTGATCAGCGCCGAAGGCGCGCTGGATGGGGGGGGCCACCAGCCGGTTGACCACGTCGTCGTCGGTGAACAGGCCCCGGGAGTGGCCCAGGCGGGCCAGGGCGGAGCCCGGATCGGCGGCTCCGGTCATGGCGGCTTGGATGTCGGCTTCTGGCGCGTCGGTGGCCAGGAGCACCTCGACCAGATCGATGGCTTCCGGCTCGAGGCCGGCCAGGGCCGCGAGGCGGCCCGCGTGTGTGGCGCCGGCCTGGACCAGGCGCTCGATGGAGGCGGCCAGGGGGGCCGACCGGGCGTGGACGGGCCACCAGCCGGGGGAGCACAGCTCGGGCTCCACCAGCACGGAGCGGCCCCAGCGGCCCTGCTCTGCCAGAGCCCAGCGCAGGCGGCGCAGGGTGAACATTCCGTCGACGTCGGTCCAGCAGGCCCAGTCTTCGCCTGCTCCTGCGACGGCCTCGAGCAGCTCGTCGTAGCTCGCCGAAGCGGTGAGCCAGCGGATGGCGCGCTCGGGGTGGGCCGCCTCGAGGGCGGGGGCCAGTGGGCCACCCAGCCACTCGACGCCCGGGCCATGGGCCCCGGCGTGCAGACCTTGCACGCCGTGGTCGTCCTGACGCTCAGGACAGGAGAAGCACGGGAGCTCGGCGTCAGGCGCTGCGTCGCAGCCTTCGCCCAGCCACAGCACGAGGGCCAGCTCGCGCGAGACGGCGTGGGCCCGGGCCAGCTCGAGCCAGCCCTTGGCGTCGGCGTCGGGGCAGAGGATCTGCACACTCCCCGGGGCCACCTCCGCCAACCCCTGTGGGTCGACGTGGACGTTCAGCTCAGGGGAGTCCGGAAGTAGCGCTCGGACAAGGCTGCCGAGGCAACCTTGGTCGGCGTCGCGAACCAGCATGACCGCACCGGGCTCGGCACGCTGGATGGCGTTGAGGATGGACTCGAGGCGGTCTGCGGCGGCGTGCTCCATGGAGCCTCCGTGCCCGCGGAGTCGCGGGGTGTTCGATCCGCTAGCACGGACCCGGGTGCCGATCAATCGGACGATAGGCTGGAATTCGTCGGATCAGGAGCTTCGACCAGCCTCAACGGCCAACAACAGAGCTTCGGGTGTCGCTGGGACGGTCAGCTCGCGGCCGCCCAGGGACCGCACGGCACGGCGCAGAGCCATCCAGGTGCTGATGGCCAGACAGAAGGGAGGCTCCCCCACAGCCTTCGAGCCGTGGATGACGTCGGGGGCGTGGGCTCGGTCCAGCAGCTCGAGCTCGAGCTCCAAGGGGGCGTCGCCGATGGCCGGGATCTTGTAGGTGGAAGGGCCGACGGTGAGGGGGTGCCCTCGGTCGTCCCAGACCATCTCCTCGCAGGTCAGCCAGCCCAGTCCCTGCAGGTAGCCGCCCTCGACCTGGCCCCGATCGATGTCGGGGTTCAGGCTGTCGCCCACGTCGTGGAGGATGCGAACGCTGCGCAGCCGCCACTCGCCGGTGAGGCCGTCCAGCTCCACCTCGGACATGCAGGCGCCGTAGGCGAAGTAGTGGAAGGGCTTGCCCTTGCCCGCGGAGCGGTCATAGTAGATGTTCGGGGTGGCGTAGTAGCCGGCGGAGGCCAGGGGTACCTTGGAGAGCCACGCCTTCGCACAGACCTGGGCGAAGGAGAGGCTGGCGTCCCCTTCGGTCCAGGCCCAGGCGGGGCTGCCGTCGTCGCAGGTGGGATGGGGGCCGCGGTTGCCAGCGGCGATGCTCAGCTGGTGGGGCTCGACCCCCAGGGCCGCGGCGGCAACGGGCACCAGGCGCTCCACGAGCTTCACGCAGGCATCTCGCACGGCCTGGCCGTTGAGGTCCGATCCGCTGCTGGCGGCTGTGGGAGGGGTGTTGGGTACCTTGTCGGTGGAGGTGGGCATGTGGCGGATCCGGGCCATCGGTACGCCCAGATCGTGGCTGCAGATCTGCAGCATCTTGGTGTAAAGGCCCTGCCCCATCTCCGTGCCGCCGTGGTTCAGCTGCACGGTGCCGTCGGTGTAGACGGTGAGGTAGGCGCCCACCTGGTTGAGGAAGCTGTTGGTGAAGGAGATGCCGAACTTCACCGGCGTGACCGCGAGACCGCGCTTGCGGTGGGTGTGGGCGTTGTTGAAGGCCGCGACCGCGGCGCGACGTTCCTCGAGGTCGGTGCAGATCTGTTCGAGGATGCGGGGGATGCGGAACTCCCCCAGGGTCTGCCCGTAGGGTGCGACGTTCCGGGGTGCGGGGCCGTAGAGGTTGGCACGCCGTACCTGCAGGGGATCGAGGCCCGTGGCGTCGGCGATGCGCTCCATGATGTGCTCGATCACCAGCATGCCCTGGGGGGCACCGAAGCCCCGGAAGGCGGTGTTGGAGACGCTGTGGGTACGGACCACCTGGCCCGTGAGGCGCAGGTTGGGCAGCCAGTAGGCGTTGTCGGCGTGGTACAGCGCTCGATCGAGGATGGAGTGGGACAGGTCGGCCGCGAAGCCGGCGTCGGCGTACAGCTCGGCCTCGAGGGCCAGTACACGCCCTTGTTCGTCGTAGCCCACCTCCCACTCGCTGTGGAACGGGTGGCGGCGGCCGGTGAGGATGATGTCGTGGTGGCGATCGAAGCGCAGCTTCACCGGGCGTCCGGTGTGGACGGCTCCGAGGGCCGCTACGGCCGCCCACTGCCCGCCCTGGGTCTCCTTGCCGCCGAAGCCGCCCCCCATCCGGGGGCTCTCGATGATCACCTGGTGACGTCCCCAGCCGAGCACGCGGGCCACGATGACCTGGGCGCCTGTGGGGTGCTGGTTGCTGGTGGTGACGTGCACAGTCTGGCCCTCACCGGGCGTCGCCAGGGCGGCGTGCACCTCGAGGTACATGTGCTCCTGGCTGCTCGAGCGGGTCTGGCCACGCATGCGGAAGGGGGCGGCCGCCAGGGTGCTGTCGGGATCGCCGCGGGTGATGATGTGGGGGGCGACGTGGTACTGCCCCTGGCGGATGGCCTCGTGCAGGTCCCGTACAGCCGGCAGTGGTTCGTACTCGACGCGGATCAGGTCGAGGGCCCGACGAGCCAGGTCGCGGGTGTCGGCGTAGACCGCGGCGACGGCCTGGCCAACACAGTGGACCTCACCGTCAGCGAGCAGAGGCTCGTCGGCCTGGATGGCGCCGCACTGGTTATCGCCGGGCACGTCGGAGCCGAACAGGACCGCGCGCACCCCGGGCAGGGCCAGGGCGGCCGACGCGTCGGCCTCGAGGATGCGAGCGCGCGCATGGGGAGAGGGCAGGACCATGCAGTGCAGCAGGCCCGCTGGCTCGGGGATGTCGTCGATGTAGCGGGCGGTGCCGGTGACGTGACGCCGGGCGCTCTCGTGGGGATGCAGCTTGCCGAGGGGACTGGACATGGGCGCTCCCGGGCTAGGTGGCGGCGACCGTGCCGGTGGGGAAGGTGGGGGGGAGGGAACGGACGTCGGGATCTTCGAGGGCGAAGCCCAGCAGCAGGTTGCGGGCCAGCAGGCGTCGGTAGCGGGCCGAGCCGCGGTGGTCGCTGATGGGC
>CAZHIK010000256.1:0-9994 GCA_964532635.1 uncultured Enterobacterales bacterium | reverse complement strand
CCCACGCTACCCCCGCACCAGCTCACCCCGCAGCGCCCAGGTGTTCACGGATCGCCCGCCCACGCGGGCCTTCTTGGTGCGGCGGCCCTTGTCGGTCTCGGCCAGAGCGTCCATGCGAGCCAAGTCCGCGGCGATGCTGGAGGGCGGCGGCAGGGTAGCAGCGGCGTCGGGGAAGTGGCGGCGCAGGCGGCCGAGCACCGGGGCGGGCAGCAGGTAGGCGACGCCGCCATCGCTACTCCACTGGCCCACCACCTCGCTGCCGTCCTCGTGCTCCCCGAGCTGGGCCAGGCCACCGGCGAGCAGCTGGCGCAGCAGCTCGAGGAAGCGCTCACCCGGGGTGGCCTCTTCGAGCTCCCCGAGCTGCTCGTGGCCCATGACCACCAGGTGCTGCACCAGCGCCTCGCTGTCCACGGGCAAGGCCAGGCCCAGCGTGGCCAGGTAGGAGGCCCAGACCTCGGCCCCCACCACCACGGCGCTGATGTGCTTGGCCAGGCGTACACCGTTGGCTGCGGAGCCCGCGAGTTCGGTGAGGGCCTGGGACAACGAGCGGTAGCGCGCACCCAGGCGCGGCCAGGGCTGGGTGTCCAGCAGGTGCAGCACCAGGGCACGGGTGAGCGCGGGGAGGCAGGGCAGCAGGTCCTCCAGCTCGTTGGCCAGGGCGGGGTCCTTGGGCACCTCGGGCAGCCGGAGCTGGAGCATCCGGGCCAGGGCCGAGCTGTCGGTGACCGGCACGTCCTCACCCTCCAGCAGCCAGGTGGCGCGGCTGGAGCGGGCGTGGTCGGTCTCGCCCGAGGCCCGCAGACGGCGGCGCTCGGCGCGGTCGCCAGCGCGCTGGATCAGGCCCAGGACCTGGGCGCTGCGTCCCTGCACGATGGCCGAGACCTTCACGTCGCCCACCACCATCACCGCCCCGCGGAAGAAGTGGGCCTCTTCCTCTATGGACAGGGGTGTAGAGGAGAAGGGCAGCGCGCACCGGGTGTCACGGAAGTCCCCGAAGAAGCACTGCACAACGCCCGCGTGGGTGGACTTGCCCTGGCCAGAGCGACCCACGATGAAGGCCAGCAGGGGCGAGACCCCGGTGGTGGTGGCCTCCAGCACGGGAGCCACCAGGCCCCAGCCCACCACACCCATGAGCGCGCTCACCGTGGCGGGACAGCCCATCAGCCGGGGCCAGAGGTCCAGCAGGGAGGCGGCAAGCTCCGCAGGCGGGGACGCGCCATCCACGTCGAGGCACAGCCGGCCAGCGGCCTTGCGGGGTGGCGCGCGGAAGCTGCGGATGCCGCTGGGCAGGGAGCCAGAGCGGTCCACGAAGCTGCGGCCGTCGCGGGTGAAGCCGTAGTCGTGCAGCAGCTCCACCTGCTCGGCGTGCTCGGCGGAGTCCAGCCAGGCGTTGAGCACCTGGCGCTGCTTCTGTGCCGGGGGCACCCGGTAGTGGCGACCCATGAGCCTGGCCAGGGTCTTGTTGAAGGCTCGGGGGTCGCCCAGCAGCTCGGAGCGCAGCTCGAAGGGGATGGGCGCGGTACGAGGCAGGCGGATCTCGCCTTCGAGGAAGCGGTCCTCGGGGGTGCTCACGTCGCGCAGGAAGTGCAGGGCGTAGGGCAGCAGCAGCTTGGGATCGCCGCCCTTGTCGGCTTCCCAAGTGCAACCGTCGAGCACGAACACACCCCGGCGCGGAGGGGGCGCAGGCTCAGAGGGCGTGCGCTGTTCGTCGGCCTGGCCGAGCGCGACGTCGGCGCTGGACTCCAGCAGCGACGCGAGGTCGCCACCAGCGGCCAGGAATTCACACAAATCGCCTTCGTCCTGGGGCAAGCGCAGGCGCTGGAGGGCGGCGTTCGGAAGGGCGTGGCGGATCTGTGCGAAGTAGCGGTCTCCAGCAGGGTCGGCGTCCACCGCCGCGAGCACGCGCACGCCTTCGGGTACCGCCACGCCGGTGAGCGCCGGGAAGCTGCCCGCCACGCCTCCGATCATGGCCACGTCGTCGCGGCCATGCACTCGGCACCAGGCAGCCGCGGCCAGCCAATCGGTCAGGCCCTCGCAGATCAACAGGGTGTGCAGGCCATCCACCACCTCGCCGCGCATCATGGCCAAGGCGATGGGGTCCGCGAAGAACAGGCCCGAGGCGTCATAGCGGATGCCACTGCGGCTGCCGGGCCAGAGCTGCCTGGGCAGGGGCTCGCCCTTGTCGTTGACCACGGGCGTTACGGCGCGGGCGTGCAGGCTGGTCAGTAGGCCCCGTGCGTCGAAGGCGGGCACCAGCAGCCGCCAGGCCCGAGCGCGTCCGGCAGGCCACCAGGCGGGCCAGGGGGTGCCGTTGCGCGCCGGGGTGAGCCGTGCGAGATCGACGGTGGCGATGGTTTCCAGGGCGGGCTCCAGGCCTCGTTCGCGCAGGAAGCCCAGGGCCTCGGTGTCGTGCTCGCGGGCTTCTGTGAGTGGCCGGGAGGCGTCCCAGAAGCGCTGCACCTCGCCCTGGGGTGGGCGCACGAGGGTGGTGGGCCTGCTGGGGGCAGCGCGGGGCGCAGCCGGGGTGGAGCTCCAGCCCTGGGCCTCGAACCAGGCCCTCACCCGCTGCTGGGCGTCCCGGTCCAGCTCACGCAGGCGGCGGTTCTCCAAGTGGAAGGCCACCAAGTCGATCCCGTCGCCGGTGGCCCCACACTTGTGGCAGCGCCAGCCCGCGCCGTCCTGGCGCAGCCCCACGGCCCCGCGCTTGCGGTCACGGCGCTCGGCACCGCAGGTGGGGCAGGCCATGCCCCTGCGGGAGTCGGCAGGCACGCCCAGGGCGGCGGCCACGTCGAGCACGGGGCGGCGGGCTTCATCGATCCAGCTTGGCATCAGCCTCTCCAGCGGGGAGCGCAGGCTCCGCCTCGGTGGACGTCTGGACGGTGGCGGCGCGTAGCCCGCCCAGGGCCAACAGCCGGGCCATGCGACGGCGGCGGCTGGCGGTGGCGTTGGACTCGGCGGGCTCGACGGGAGCAGATGCAGCGGTGGCGGCACCGGGGGCGTCGGTCGCCCCTGTGCTGGTCTGCATCGCTCTCGCCCGCTGGCCCATCGTTCCCTCCCTACTGCTCGGAGCCCAGGGGCTCGTACAGGGCGGTCATGGGGACCTGCAGGGCCGTGGCCAGGGCCTGCACCTCGGAGGCGCGGGGCTCGCTGCGGCCGTTCTCCCACAGGTCCATCATGGCGCGGCAGCGGCGCACGCCCAGCAGGATCAGCTCGTGGTGCAGCTGGCTGCGGGACAGCCCTCGCTGCTGGCGGGCTCGGCGGAGGCGGGTCGGTGAGAACATGCTACTCCCAGGGGGGTGAACGGCGTCGGTCATCGTCGTCGGCAACATCCATGAGGTATGGCCGTGCCCCCCGGATCGTCGTTCCCCTCCCACCTGGCGCTTGGGCCAGGAACACGGCGCACGCTGCTGGACGCTCTCCTGACGCTGCCGGACGAGATCCCAGAGTGGTTCACGAAGGTCGCCAAGCAACCCGAGCCCTGGCTGCCCACGGTGAGCGTCCCCGGGGGCGGTGTGCTGCTGGGATCGTGGACCTCACCCGCGGGCTGGCCCTGGGAGATCGGTGTAGTACGGGTGCGCTGGGATCTGGACGAGCACCGAACCCCCCTGCCCGATTTCCCCGCCCTGGTGCTGGAGCCACGACCCTGGCCTCGCATCAAGGGGCGTCGGAAGCTGGCACGGGCGTTCCACCGCTACCAGCAGCGAGAACCAGGCCAGTCGCCGATGCGCGGCGTACGCTGGAAGCCCGCTGACGACCCGCCCACCGCATGGGCTCCGGTGCCAGGCGTACCCACCTGGAGTCACCCTGCGGAGGCCTGGGAGACGAGCATGGACCTGCTGCGCCGCCTGAACGCTGGCGCGCCCATGTGGGAGGGGCTCTCCCCCAAGCAGACCACCACGATGATCACCCGCTTGTGGCGGGACACACCCTGGCTGTTCCTGCTGCACCCTGGGCTTCAGGAGCGCATACAGCAAACCCTGGGCCTGCCTCCCAGGCTGGAGGCCGCCCCCTGCATGGCTGCGGCCCACGCCGCCGAGGCCGGGGTGAAGGGGCGCAAGGGGGCCTGGCCACCGGGAAGGCTGGTGACCCGCAAGCCAGGCTTCGGGCACCCCGAGCCCATCCACGCCGCCTACGACTGGCTCTTGGACCGCAACGAGGGCCAGTCCCGGGCCATCATCGCCTTCCTCGAGGGCCAGGCTGACCCCGAGAGCCTCACCACTTCGGCCGAAGCCATCCCCAAGAAGCTCAGCGAGCGCCTGGCCGAGCTGCATGACGGATTCGCCACGCCCATGATGCTGCCGCTGCTGGAAGAGGCCCTGCCTGCGGTGGAGGGCCAGGAGGACCAGCGACGGGACGACGTGCTGTCCCTGTGGCTGTCCAGCCGGGCACCCCAGGCCCTGTGGCTGGCCTTCGGCAAGCAGGCAGAGCGGCTGAGCGTGGCCACCGAGCACGGTGGCAGCGTGCAAGGGCTGGAGGCGATCCTCGACGTGCAGCACCGGGGGCACCTGACGCCCCTGAACAAGCTGCCTTGGCGCTGGGACGAGACCTGGGGCTGGCGCTGGGTGGTGCCGGGGGGCATGGTACGGGCCGTGGACGGCTCTGCTGAGGCCCCGGTGGGCGCCGCTGGGAGCTGACCTCGGCTTGGCGGAGCCCTTGGCGTGATGGATGACGCCCAGGTGCCACGGATTCGCCGCTGAGCCCGATGACCAGGAACTGTCCGGGTATTCCGACAAGGCGGTAACGTGACGTGACATGTCGGGAAAACGCGCTTAGGATCGTGGGGTAGCGTGACAAACGCAACGTCACGGAATGGAGAATCGACATGCCTGCGAGCTGCCAGCACTGCGGAGAGTCCCTCGAAGGACGGCGCAAGAGCGCCCGCTACTGCAACGACGCCTGTCGCCAGGCCGGGTTCAGGGCGCGGACGGGCAAGACGGTGAAGGCCGCGCCCGTGGTGGTGCAGGCTCCGGTGTCCATGCCGCCACCTCCGCCCCCCCAGCCGGTGCAGGTCCAGGTGCAGCGCGAGGCGGTGCAGGTGGCCGACCCCGCCTTGGTGCAGCGGATCGCGGTGCTGGAGCGGCAGCTACGCCAGGCCCAGGCGAAGATCGCCGCGCTGGAGGGGGCTGGGCCTAGGGTCGAGGACGTGCAGCGGCTGCAGCGGCAGGTGGCTGGGCTGCAGGAGTGGCGACGGGAGGTGAAGGCGGTGCTGACGGAGCACGAGCGCAAGCTGGCAGCGGTCGTCCACCGGGTGTCGGAGGTGAACGGGGAGATCGTGACGCTGGCGAATGCGGTGGCGTCGTATGCGGGGAAGCGGTCGTTCTTCGGGTAGGGCCGGTTCTCGGTTTCCGACTACCGCCGTGGCCGACAGCCGCGCTATGAGAGAGCAGCATCCATGAGCATGCAACGAGGCGTATCCATGACCGAGACCCGTCGTCCTTCACCCGACGAGCGCTTCCAGGAGCTGCTCCGCGAGCTGTTCCAGCTCGACCTCGCTGACCTGGACTTCGGGCTCTACCGCCTGTTCCGTGTCAAGGCCGCCGAGATCGAAGCCTTCATCGAAGTCGACATCCCGAGCCTGGTCGAGACCGCCTTCCAGTCTGTGGACCAGGAAGGAGCCGACCGCGCCAGGGCGGAGCACGCGGCCGCGACCACCGAGGTGCTCGACAACCTCTCCCCAGAAGCGATCTTGCCCGATGGCCGCCTGGACGAGCAGTTCACCAGCAGCCCTGCCAGGCTCGTCCGCCTGCTGGTCAGCAGGTACGAGCGCGCCCGCGCCGCTGTCGACGCCATCACGGCCACCGTCCACCAGAAGGCTTCGGTCTACAACCACCTGCACGCCTTCTTCTCCCGCTACTACGAGGACGGCGACTTCATCCCCCGCCGACGTTCGGGCCAGGCCGAAGAGTACGTGGTGCCCTACCGCGGCGAGGAGGTGCTGTTCCACTGGCCCACCCGCGGGATGCACTATGTCAAGACGGGCGAGCACTTCCGCGACTACCGCGTGGCCGTCGATGGCGTCCTGGGCGGCCCCTACGCGATCCGCTTCCAGCTCACCGAGGCCACGGTTCCGCGCGACAACGCCAAGGGCGACCGCCGGTACTTCTTCCCTCGGCCCGAGGCGCTGGAGTACTGCACAGACGCGAAGCTCGTCACCATCCCCTTCGAGTACCGCCCACCCACAGCGCAGGAGACCGAACAGCACGGAAAGCGCAACGGCGTCCAGCGCTCGATCCTCGAGGCAGCACACGACGCGCTCGTCCAGGCCATGGCGGCACACGTCGCCTTCCTGGCCCCAGCGATGAGCGTCCGTGACGACGAGGACTCGCCCACCTGGCTGCTACGCCGCCTGCTGCACTTCACCCGCAGGCAGACCACCGACTACTTCGTGTTCCCCGGCCTCAAAGACTTCTTGGAGCGGGAACTGGAGTTCTACCTCAAGGACGTCGTTTTGAGCCTGGAGGACGTGCGCGGCGACCTTGCCTCCAAACTCCGCTCCATCGCGGTCATCAGGCAGGTGGGAGGGCGGATCGTTGAGTTCCTGGACCAGATCGAACAGGTGCAGGCGCGGCTGTTCGAGAAGCGCAAGCTGGTCCTGCGCACAGACTGGCTCGTGCCGATCCGCCACGTGCCCCGGGCGATGTGGGGCCAAGTGCTGGCATCAGCCGAGCAGGTGGCGGCGTGGGCCGAGCTGTTCGGCACACCGGAGGCCGTGGATCTGGCCTTCCTCCAGTCACACCCGACGCTGGTGGTGGACACCCGGCATCACCCAGGGGAGTTCGCGCGCGCTTTGCTGGAGGGGCTGCACGAGACGGTCGGGGACATCGCCGAGGCGACGGATGGGCTGCTGGTCCACGCGGAGAACTACGCGGCGTTGAGAACTATTGCTCCGTCCCTTGGCGAACGGGTCAAGGTCGTTTTCGCCGACCCTCCCTACAATACCGGCAACGACGGCTTCATCTACAAGGACCGATACCAGCACGCGACCTGGTTGACGATGATGGAAGAACGGTTCCACCAAGCACGGGCTCTCCTGGCCGAAGAAGGCTCGGTGTGGGTCACGATTGACGATAACGAGGCATACAACCTGCACGCGGTGCTTGACGGCGTCTTCGGAGACAACAACTTCGTCGCTAACATCGCATGGCAGAAGGTCTTTGCGAAGAAGAACAAGGCCTTGATCTCGGGGAGCCACGACCACCTCTTCCTCTACGCCAGGAACAAGGAAAGCTGGTCGCGAAACTTGCTACCGCGTGATGACTCTCAGCTTGGTGCGTTCAAGAACCTGGATGATGACCCACGCGGGCGGTGGCAGAGTGTGTCCTTCTCCGTTCAGAGTGAAGACGCCACACGGCGCGCCGACTATCGCTACAAGATCGAGCTACCGTCGGGACGAGAGACTGGGCCGCCGACCGGCCGTCACTGGAATGGCCAAAGAGAGCGCTACGAAGAGCTTCTAGCCGACAACAGGATCTGGTTCGGAGGAAAGGGCGACAGCCGCCCTCGCGTCAAGGTGTTCCTGAGCGAGGTGCAGGCAGGGATCGTCCCTGACACCTGGTGGAGCCATCAAGAGACGGGCAACAACCAGGAAGCGAAGAAGGAAGTCGTCGCGCTCTTTGGTGACAGAGAGCCTTTCAGCACGCCTAAGCCTTCTCGCCTCCTTGGACGTCTGCTTCAGATTGCTGCTGATGGAGACGCTAGCGATGTTGTCGATTACCTGTCCAAGCCGAAACCGACGCGACTGGTAGAACGCGTCCTGCAGATCGCGGCCGATGATAGTGACCGATATGTGTTGGACTTCTTCGCGGGATCAGGCACAACAGGGGACGCTGTCATCCGGCATGTGCGGAACGGTGGGGGCCGAGTCCGTTTTGCCTTGCTGGAGATGGCGTCCTACTTCCAGGATGCCGTGCATCCCAGAATCGCGAAGCTCATGTTTGCCCCTGACTGGAGGGATGGCCTCCCCACCGAAGACCCCGCCATCGAACCCAGCCTCTTCGGCGGTGAGGACGCCCTCCCCGACTGGATCAAGCGCTCCCCCCGCCTCGTCAAGATCCTCCGCTTGGAATCCTACGACGACGCCATGCACAACCTGGCCGCCAGCGCCGACCGCAACGGCGCGCGCGCCGAGGCCCTGCGCGGCATGGTCGGTGACGACAGCTACCGCCTCCGCTACCTGTTCAGGTTGCCCATGGACGCCGCCGACACCACGCTGAACCTGGACAAGCTGGAGCGACCCTTCTCCTACACCCTGGAGACCCTGTCCGACGACGGCCCGGTGGAGGTCCCGGTCGACATGATCGAGACCGCCAACGTGGTCCTCGGGGTGCAGGTCGCCCGCTACGAGACCTGGGCTGGCCCCGGCGATCGTCTCTACCTCGCGGTGAGCGGCCGCCGGAACGGACAGCGCTGCCTCCTGCTCTGGCGTGATCTCCCCGGCGTGGACCACGTGGCCGAGCGAGACTTCCTGCTCCCCAGGATCGAGTGCTTCGACGAGGTGCTGATCAACGGGGCCAACGCCACTCCCGGCGTGCAGACCGTCGACCCGTTGCTCTTCGCCGCGCTGGAGGGCTGATGCGGCTCGAAGACCAGCTCGTCCTCGCGCGCTACCTCCACTCGCTCCTCGGTGCCGAGCGCTTCGAGGGTCTGCAGGCGGCGCTCGCGGGCCAGCAGGAGGGACCACGCGGAGATGGCCACAGCTTCCACCTGCCTGTGCTCGCCGGGCGTGCTGGGCTGCAGATCCATGTAGACCAGCTCACCGCCTACGACCGCAGGGTCATGGACCACGAGGCGCGCCTGCGCCGACAGCGTGGTGGCGGCTTCAGGTTCAAGTACTTCCAGTACCTCTCCCTGCTGTGCACCGAGATCCTCTTGGACCGCCTCGGGCGCGAACCCGAGGCCCTGCTGGCCGACCTGAACTCCCACACGGCGGCGCTCCGCGACGAGCACCAGGTGCCCAGCGACTTCCCCGACTTCGCCTCGGCTGACCTCCGGCGCCTGGCCTTCTTCATGGCCACGGGCTCGGGCAAGACCCTGCTGATGCACGTCCACACCTGGCAGGTCGCCCACTACCTCGACCAGTCCCGCCGCCAGGACGCCTTCTTCTCGGGCGCAGGCCGCCCTCGCTACGACCACATCCTGCTCATCACGCCCGGCGAGGGGCTGAGCGAGCAGCACCTCGACCAGTTCGCCAAGAGCGGAATCGCGGCGATCCACCTGCTGGACGCGCGCCGCGACTACAGCCGCTACCGAGACCACGTCAAGGTGGTGGAGATCCACAAGCTGGTGGAGCGGGCCAGCGGCGACGGCGTGAGCGTCGAGCTGGACGAGCTGGGGAGCCGGAACCTCGTGCTCGTGGACGAGGGGCACAAGGGCACAGGCAGCGAGGCACAGACCTGGAAGAGCCGACAGCAGGCGCTCTCCGCCGACGGGCTGCTGCTCGAGTACTCCGCCACCTTCGCCCAGGCGGTGGCGTCGGGGAACAGACGCAACCGTACGGCGCTGCTCGCCGAGTACGGCAAAGCCATCCTGTTCGACTACTCCTACCGCTACTTCCACGGCGACGGCTTCGGCAAGGACTTCGAAGTCGTCAACCTGGCCAACGCCGACGACGCCCACGCCCACGAGCTGCTCGTCGGGGGCCTGCTGCTGTTCTACACCCAGCACAGGACCTTCCTGGACAACCCCGACGCCGCGCGCGTCTACAGGGTCGAGGCACCGCTGTGGGTGTTCATCGGCTCGTCCGTCAACGCGGTCCGCACCGTCAAGCGCCAGAAGCAGTCCGACGTGGCCACCGTCGTCACCTTCATCCGGCGATTCCTGCGCGACGAGGGCTGGGCGACGAGCTTGATCCGGGGGTACCTCGACGGAGAGAGCGGTTTCGAGGACGACACTGGAAGCGACGCCTTCTCGGGCCTGCTGCCGAGCCTCGTCGGCCAAGACGTCACCAGCCTGTACAACCGGATCGTGGCCGAGGTGTTCGGCGGGGCCGGTGATC
>CAZHIK010000255.1:0-9997 GCA_964532635.1 uncultured Enterobacterales bacterium | reverse complement strand
GATGAAGAACTGGGCGTAGGAGACGATCTCACGTACGTCCAGGATGATGAGCTCCTCGGCCTTGCGGCCCAGGGCGGACAGGGCCGCCCGCTCGGTGATTTCCGCTGCGCTGATGGCTTGGTCCTCCAAGGGGTCCTCGCTCACGGTACTGCGGTCCGCTGACGACCGCAAGGCGCAGGAACCTGCCCGCGCACAGGGTTCACTCGCCTGGCTCCGCGCCCCATCCCGGAGCGACGCCGGGCAGGCCGAAGTCGGTGCGCACGAGGATGACCTCCACCTCGTTCACAAGCTGTTCCTGGCCCACGCGATGCCAGCTGCCCCGGACCTCGGCCATCAGGCGCACCGCAGTGAGTTCGTCGATCCAGAGGCTACCTTCGAGGCTATCGGTGACGATGCGCCCCGCCCCACCCTCGACGGGCGGCGCCAACGAGACGCGGTACTGGGTGGCCTCCCGACCGTCGAGCTGGCCTGCACCAGCGTGCTCCAGCTGCATCCTGCCCTCGAAGACCGACAGGCCCAGGCTCCAGACATCCCAGGCCATGCGCAGCTCCACCCGATGCGGCTCCACATCGCTGGCCGCGACCAGGCGGCCGTCGGCCTGACGCACCCGCGCGGACCCGTCCTCCACCATGACCTGGGAGATGATCGAGCCCCCACGGCGACGCGCGAGCTGGAAGTTGTCCCAGTCCCGCCAGACGAGCTGCACCTGGTCCTGCCCGGCGCTCTGACGCTCACCATCGAGCACCACCGCACGGCGGATGGAGGCCTCCAGGCGGTGAGGACCGAGGTTGGCGATGTCTCCGAACGTGACCTCCCGAGAGGCCTCGAGCAGCTGGTGCTCGGGCTCGGGCTCGGGTTCGCATCCCAGCCACAGCCCCGCACCGAGCATCAACAGCGCCAGCCGTCGGCTCACGCTTCCTCCCCCAGGCGCACCCAGAGTGCGTCGAGCAGCTCTGGCAGGCCCCGGCCGGTCACCGCGGAGAAGGTGAGGACCGTGGCGCCGGTCTCGGCCTCCAGCTCCGATGCGATCTCCCCCAGCTGCTCGGTGGACACCGCGTCGATCTGGGAGATGGCGATCACCTCGGCCCGCTCGGCCAGATCGGGGTCGAAGGCCTCGAGCTCGGCGCGGATGGCGCGGTAGCGCTCCGCGACGCCGGTGTCGTCGTCGGACCAGGCCCGCACGAGGTGTAGCAAGACTCGAGTGCGCTGCACGTGCCGAAGGAACTGGTGCCCCAGCCCAGCCCCCTCCGCTGCTCCCTGGATGAGCCCGGGGACGTCGGCGATGACAAAGGTGTCGTCGAAGCCGCGCTGCACCACTCCGAGGCTGGGCACCAGGGTGGTGAAGGGGTAGTCCGCGACCCTGGGCCGGGCAGCGGACACGCGGGAGACCAGGGTGGACTTGCCCGCGTTGGGGAACCCCACCACCCCCACATCGGCCAGCAAGCGCAGCTCGAGCTGCAAGTGCAGCTCCTCGCCGCGCCGGCCGTCCTCGGAGTGGCGGGGGGCGCGGTTGGTCGGGGTAGCGAAGCGCATGTTGCCCCGCCCACCATCGCCACCTCTGGCCACCAGCAGCCGGGCCTGATGATCGGACAGATCGGCGAGCAACGCCCCGGTGTCGAGGTCGCGCACCAGCGTGCCAGCCGGCACGGTCAGCTCGAGGTCGCGACCGGAGCGTCCCGTGCGCTGCCGGATACCCCCAGGTCGCCCGGGCTCGGCCTTGTAGAGTCGCTGCCCACGGAAGCGGGCCAGCGTGTTCATCCCCCGATCGGCGACCAGGAACACCGATCCACCGCGGCCACCGTCACCGCCATCGGGCCCACCGTAGGGCACGTACTTCTCGCGACGGAACGACACACAGCCGTCGCCACCACGCCCGCTGACGACTCGGATTTCCACCTCGTCGATGAAGGGCATGCGGCAACCTCGTTGCCGGGACTGGGCTGTCGCGGAGGATCAGCCCGACACGGCGGCTAGGCCTCGGGGTACACCGAGACGCGGCGCTTGCCGCCCCGGAAGGTCTCGAAGCGTACGACGGCATCGACCAGCGCGAAGAGCGTCCAGTCGCGGCCGACGCCGACATTCTGACCGGGGTGGAACTTGGTGCCGAGCTGCCGCACCAGGATGTTGCCCGCGCTCACGAACATGCCGTCGTGGCGCTTGACGCCCCGATACTGCGCGTTGGAGTCGCGACCGTTGCGGGAGCTACCTTGACCTTTCTTATGAGCCATGACGACCTCCGCTCAGGCGACGATCTCGAGGATCTCGAGCTTGGTGAGGGACGCGCGGAACCCGCGCCGGGTGTGGGAACGCTGACGACGGCGGAACTTGAAGGCGATGACCTTGGGGCCGCGCTCGTGGGCCAGGACCTTGGCCTTGACGCTGGCACCCTCGACCAGAGGCTTGCCGACCTTGACGTCGTCCGCACCCACCAGAAGGACGCGGTCGAAGGTGATCTCGGAACCGACCTCGGCTTCGATGTGGTCGACCTCGATGGTCTCGCCGGCGCTGACACGCACCTGCTTGCCGTGATTATCGATGATGGCGTACATGACGATGACTCCAACGCCGAGGCCGCATTCCGGGTGAGCGGCTTGGCTGCAAGACGGTGCCCTCCGGGATGATCGGCCCGGGAGCGGCCGGCGGTACTTAGGGGCTAAGGCGTACCCTGTCAAGCGAGTGGCCGCGTCTTTGCGACGAAGTGGGGGTGAGCACCCCCACGGGAGCCCTACATCACCCGCCTGCCCAAGGCCATGCGGAGCTTGTCGAGCCGCTCGTGGACCTCGTCGGTGCTCAGCTCTGCGTGACGTGCCGGGAGCATGCGACGTGCGGAGGCCTCGAAGACGGCGAGCATCTCCATGAAGTCGAGCATTCGGGTGTCGCGGCTGGGGATGACGTCCTTCACCGCCTGCTCGAGGTCAGCCTGACTGAGTTCCTCGCGGTCCTCGATGCTGGCCAAGCGGGCGGCGGCCAACAGTACGGACTCCAGCTCGGCTCCCGAGTAGCCCGCGGTGCCGTCGACGATGGGGGTCCAGTCGATGCCATCGACCAGGGTGAGCTTGTTCTTGCGGGTGATGGCCTCGAGGATAGCCAAGCGCTCTTCGTCTTCCTCGGGGAAGAAGAACGGCACCTTCACGTCGAAGCGGCCAGGGCGCTTGAGGTCGGTGTCGATCTTGTCCGGGCGATTGGTCATCATCAGCGTGACGACACGACCGCGATGATCCGTGTCGGAGAGGAACTCCTTGATGCGGGCCACCACGCGACTCGAGGTGCCGCCGTCACCGTCGCTTCCCGAGGACAGGGAGCGATCGGCCTCGTCGATGATGAGCAGCACGTAGCCGAGGGCCTGGACCACGTGGAGGATCTTCTCGAGATTGCCTTCGGTGGAGCCCACCCACTTCTCACGGAAGTTCTTGAACTTGAGGCAGGTGAGCCCCGACTCGGCGGCGAAGGCCTCGGCCACGAAGGTCTTGCCCGTGCCCATGGGGCCCACGAAGATCACGCCCATGGGCACGCGGTTGCGGTGGCCCTTCTTGATGGCTGTGGCCATCTGCATCAGGTCGCCCTTGATGCGGTCGAGGCCACCCACGTGGGAGAAGTTGTGGTCCGGATCCACGAACTCCACGAGGCCGTGGCACTCCTGCTCGATGATGCTCTTCTTGCGCGCACTGACCGAGCGGTAGGTGATAGGCTCCCCGCTCTGCTGAGCCTGACGGAACAGGCCGCGGATCTGGATGGCCGACAGACCCGCGGTGATCTCCGCGAGGCGGTGCTCGGGCATCTCGAGCTCGACGCCCCGCCGGGAGATCGAGCGGAGGAAGTCGAGCCGCTCGTCCTCATCGGGGAGCGGCACTTCGACGGAGGCCAGCTGCGCGTTGGACACCACGCGGCGGTGGACGTCCGACGGATTCTCGGTGACCAGGATGACAAGGTTGTCGGAGTTGAGCAGGCCCGGATCGGTAGCCCAGCGCTGCAGGGCCACCAGGTTGGCCTTGTCGAGATCGGACATGAAGGCCAGGTCGCCCATGGGCACGATTGTCTCGACGTAGTCGATGATCACGCCCGCTCTCTGGGCGGGATCGGTGACCAGATCCTCGACCACCGGCAGCGCATCGTGGGGGTTGCGGGACAGCTCGAGCAGCTCGGGCTCACCCTCGATGACGCGCCGGGCGTTCACGGCCCGCAGGAAGCGGCCGCGATGCTTGCGGTCCGGGAACTCGAAGCCCTCGGAGCAGTTGTAGTAGATCACGATGTCCTTGGAGCGGCCGAGGAAGCGCTCCAGGAAGCTGCGGATGCTCAGGTAGCGGACCTGCTCGCCGTCATCCCAGGGCACCAGATCCCGCACGTTTCCGTGCAGCATGAACATGCTGGCTTCGCCAGAGAGGTAGCGGTCCTTGAGCTCCTGGGCCCAACTGGGGAGACGCGGCTCGCGCTGCATGGTCGACCTCCTGAAGAATGAACAAGCTAACCGCCGAAGTGGCCGAGCGGATAGGCAGGTGTCATGGCAGACAGCTCCCGAATCCTCGTGCTCGGCGCCGGTGGGCTGCTCGGTCGTCACCTGGTGGCCCTGGGCGTCGAAGGTCTGGACCGCAGCGCATGTGACGTCACCTCCCCGGCCCATCGCGAACGCGCGCTCCGAACCCACCGTCCGGACGCGGTGCTGTACTGCGCGGCCCAGGCCTCGGTGGATGCCTGCGAGACCGATGCGGGCTCTTGGACCGTCAACGTCGAGGCAGCGGAGGCCTGGGCCCGCCGCGTGGAGCTGTGGTACGTGAGCACCAACTACGTGTTCTCGGGCCCGGGCCCCCATCGTCCGCATGACACCACGGCCCCCCTGCAGACCTACGGACGCCAGAAAAGAGCCGCGGAGCTGGCTGTGCTGGCAGCCGGTGGACACGTGGTTCGAACCGGCTGGATCTTCGGCGCGGGAGGCCACAACTTCCTCTCCCGCCTGCCGGGATTGCTTCGCGAAGGTCCGGTCCGAGCCTTCGGTGGCTCGCTCATCCAACCCACCTGGGCCCACGACCTCGCCCTGTGGGTGCGGGGCCTGCCTCGTGGCCTCACCCATGCGGTGGGCCGCGAGCAGACCACCTTCGCCGAGGCTGCCCGCGATCTGGCCCGCGCCATGGGCCTCGGGGACCGCGTTGACGAGACTCCGGGCCCCGCGGGGGTGCTCCCCGCGGCCCGGCCGAGCGACGCCCGCCTCGAGCCCGCCGTGCTCCCCGGCTGGTCCGAGCGCCTACGGACATTCCTTTCTGGTAGGCTGGTGCCTCCAAGCGACCACCACCCAGGGCGCATCGGCCCCAGTAGCCCGTAGCCCGTAGCCTGTAGCCCGAAATGCGCATCGTCCGACCCGTCTACCGGAGCACCAAGCGGCTGCAGAAGACCGTCAGCGACCTGGGTCGTCTGCGGGAGGTGGCCACCGTCCTGGTCAAGCACGGCCTGGGATTCGTGATCTCGGGCCTGCGCGTTCCCGGTGTCCGCATCCCCTTCTCCTCTCCCGAGACCACCCCCGAGCGCGTAGTCTCTGCGATCCAGGAGCTCGGGCCTACCTGGGTCAAGTTCGGCCAGCTGTGGTCCACTCGAGTCGACCTGCTGCCCCCCGGGTACATCACCGCCCTGCAGACCCTGCAGGACGAGGTCAAGCCCGTCCCGGTCTGGAAGGTCCACAAGCAGTTGGGGGCCTCGGTCGGCGAGGACTGGCGCGAGCGCTTGCTGGACTTCGAAGACGAGCCCATCGCCACCGGCTCGGTAGCCATGGTGCACCGTGCCCGGCTGGTGGACGGCACCCGGGTGGTGGTGAAGGTGCTCCGCCCGGGCATCAACGAGACCATCAAGGCCGACCTGAGCGTGCTCGAGCTGCTGGCCAAGCAGGTCCTCAGCGAGTTTCCCGAGGCGTCCTACTTCGATCCCCTCGGGATGCTGCGGGAGTTCGAGCGCTCCATCGCCGACGAGACCGACTTCGAGATCGAAGCCCAGAACGCCGAGCGCTTCCGGGCCAACTTCGCCGACGTCCCCGAGGTGACCATTCCGCGGGTGCACCGCGGCTACGGCGACCACCGCGTCATGGTGATGGACGAGATCGTGGGGGTCCGAATCCGGGAAGCCCGCGAGGCCGGCTTCGACATGGAGCAGGTGGGCCGCAACTACCTGAGCGCCGCCTACCGGATGCTCTTCGACCACGGCTTCTTCCACGGCGACCTGCACCCGGGCAACGTCTTCGTTGAGCCCGATGGCAACCTGGGCATCATCGACTTCGGCATGGTGGGTCGCCTGACCCCGGAGATGAAGGACAACCTCGTCGGCATCGTGTTCGCCCTCGAGCGTGGCGACTTCCGCAGCATCGCCCGCATCTACTACGACATCGGCATCAAGACCCAGCGGGTGGACTTCGACGCCTTCGAGCGGGACGTGGTCGATGTGATGGAGCGCAACTGGGTGGGGCGCTCCATGCACGAGGTGCAGATCGGGGCGTTCCTCAAGGATCTGGCCGACGGAGCGGTGCGCTACAAGCTGCAGGCCCCGCCCAACTACACCATGTTCTTCAAGGCCCTCATCACCACCGAGGGCCTGGCCAAGGCGCTGATCGCCGAGGTCGATCCCATCAAGGCAGCGGCACCCTACATCAACCGCCTGGTGAGGGAGCGCTTCCAGCCTGGCCGGCTCCGTGAAGAGCTCTTCTACACCGTGGTCACCCTGCGCACCCTTCAGCGCCGGCTCCCCGCGGCCTTCACCCAGCTGCTCGAGGACATCCAGAACCAGCGGCTGCAGCTGCAAGTCACCACCACACGCCCACGCGAGGAGCGAGCCTCCGAGCATCGGCGCAACACGCAGCTGTTGATCGTGTCCATGTCGGTGGCCTCCCTGCTGGGTGGATCCATCGCGCTCGACATGGAGGGTCCCGCGCTGCTGGGCGTGCCCTGGGTCAGCTGGGTCCTGTACTGCTCCTCCGCAGCCTTCTGGCTCGGCTCCCTGGTGGTGATGTTCCTCAACCGCAGGGTCTAGGAGCCGTCAGCCCTACTGACGCTGCTGGATGGCCAGCAGCGCCGCGGCCAGCTCCAGGCGCTGGGCTTCGGCTGGCGCCTCGTCGGACAGCTCGCCGATCATGGCCGAGATCTCCGCCCGATCCGCGAGGGTACCTACACCTCCCAGGGCCCGAGCGGCGCAGCTTCGGACCGCGGGCTCGGGGTGGAGCAGCGCGGCCTTGGTGGCCTCCCGCGCAGCCCTGAGCTGCCGGCGGGGGACATCGTCCGGGGGCACGGTCTGGAGGTGCTGGGCCATTGCGTCGAAGGCCAGGCACTGCTGCTCGCGATCCCGCACGTCGGCCGCCTCGACGGCCCGGGCCAGGGGCAGCTCACCGCGGCCCACCAGCACCAGATCAGCATAGGTGGAGACGATGGCGGGCCCCCCTCCGCGGGCCTTGCGGATCAGAGCCGCGGCCTTGGGCCCTTCGAGCTGGGCCAGGTAGTCGATGGCTTCGAGCTGGGTGAGGGCATCGCCATCGGCGAAGGTGGACTCGAAGACCGCCTTGCCCTCGTTCAGACCGAATTGGAGCAGGGCCACCCCCACTGGCAGCAGCAGCTCCTCCTCCAGCAGCTCCCGGGCCTCGATCAGCGCCGGAGCGAGGCTCTCGCGTCCCGTGAGCCCCACCGCCACGAAGAACTCGGTCTCCAGGGGCATAGAGCCGTCCTTCAGGGCATCGGACAGCGCCTGCTCCGCCTCGTCGTCGCCCGCCATCAACGCTGCGAGGGCCAGCGGCGCCCGATCCCACGAGCTGTTCGCCTCGCGCCAGCCACGGGCCATGGGCTCCCGGGCCTCGACCACACCAGCGCGGGCCAGCAGGAAGCCTGCGCGACCACGGGTGTAGGCGTCGACGTCACTGCGTTCCAGCAACGACAGCAGCAGATCCTTGGCGGTGGGCTCTGGAAGACGACGCGCCAGAGCCTCCACCACACCTCGCCGGACGTAAGGGCTCGGATCATACAGCCCTCGCTGCGCGTACGGCAGCAGCTGCTCGCCCGGAGCGTACAGACAGAGCAGCTCGAGGGCGCGCAGCCTCAGGGAGACGTCCAGGCTGCCAGCCGCAGCGTCGAGCACGCCGGCCGGGAGCGGTGGAATGGGCATCTGCTGGACCGCTGCCTGCTCGACCTGGGTGGTTGAGCCCCTGTGCAGGCAGCCTGCGCAGAGAACCAACGCCAGCAGAGCGCCGCGACTACTGAATGAGGGCATCGATGCGCTTCTTGGCCTTCTGGCTCAACGGGGAGCTGGCCGAGGCGCAGTACTCCATGACCTTGCGGTAGCGCCCGATCGCCATCTCGAGCTGGTTGGTCTTCTCGTAGATCTCGGCCTCGGACCAGAACTTCTGGGCGAGCTGATCGAGCTTGGCCTGCACCTCGTCGAGGCGCCGCTGGGCCACCTGGTTGAAGGGATCGAGCCGCAGGGTCTCACGGAACTGCGCGCGGGCGGTGATGTAGTCACCGGACTTCATGGCGGACAGACCAGCGCGGTAGGCTTCGCGGCCGCGGGCACTCAGCTCTGCCTTGACCTGGCGGATCTCTTCTTCGGCCTTCCAGTACAGCTCGGTCTGCTTCTCGGGATCGGCTGCCAGCACCCGCTCGAAGCCTTGGATAGCGGCCATGGCGTCGCCCCGGTTGCGATCGTTCTGGGCCGCCGCGAAGAGATCCTCGACGGACGCCGCGTGCTCTTCCTGCTGGCGCCTCTGATAGGCCACCGCCGCACCACGGCGTCGGCGGTTGAGCTGATCCAGGGTGTCCTTGAGGTCCTGGTCGTCGGGGAAGAACTGCTGGACGTCCTTGACGGCAGAGATGGCATCACCCAACCTGCCCTTGCCCGCCATCGCGTCGTTGGCCAGAGCGATGGCGGCGTCGTAGGCCTCCTGCTGCTCGGCCATGGTGGAGGTGCGGCTGGACAGGGTGTTGTACATGGCCTGGACCACCATGAACTCGCAGGCGTGGTAGCCCATCTTGGTGGCCGTGGCGTTGTTGGGACTGAGCTTCTGGACCGCGGCGTACTTCTCGACGGCCTCGAGGTACTTCTTCTCTGCGAACAGGGCGTTGCCCTGGCCGATGAGGGAGTCGATGGCTGTCTGCTGACCCGGGTCGGTGACCACAGGGCCCTCGGCACCGCCGCCCGCAGGCGTGGGGCTGGACGCGGTGGCCGTTCGCTTGACCGAGGGCACGTCGCTGGAGTTGTTCTTGACGAAGCCGATAGCGAACAACAGCACCGCCAGCACTGCGAAGCTACCCGTGATCTTGCCGATGTTGCGCTGGAGGAAGGTGCCCTGCTTGGGGCCCTTGGGCATGCGGCCGCCGCCGGACATCTTCATCTTGCGGCCGCGCTTGCGCTTGCCGCCGCCCATGTCCATCTCGACGGCGCCGAAGCCGCCGCTGGCCGGCGGAGGAGCAGCGGTGGGGGGTGGGGCCAGCGGAGCCCCGAAGCCAGACTGGGCCGGAGGCATCCCAGGGTTGCCCACAGGGGTGGGCGGCGCCGCACCGGGGGGCGGGGCCAAGGGTGCCGGGGCCGCGAAAGGGTGCGGCGAGGACGGGGGTGCGGCCGTTGACGCCGCAGGCGGCGGAGCCGTGGGTGCGGCCACCGGAGGGGGCGCGGCTACCGGAGGGGGCGCTGCCACCGGTGGGTGGGCCGCCACCGGTGGGGGCGCCGACGTCGGAGCTGCAGGCGGGGGGGCTACCGAACTGGGGGGCGCAGGCGGGGCCGACGGCGGCGCCGCCGGGGGCTTGGGCGGAATACGGGTGGTGGAGAAATTGGTGTCGTCCGCCGGCCGTGGCGGCACAGCGGGCGGCGCGGGAGGCTGGTTCGCTGGCGGAGGCGGAATGGGCGCACCTGCACCGGGCGGGGGCGCTGCGGCAGCGGCCTCGGCCAGCTTCTTCTTCTGCTCCGCGCTGGGCACGAAGGTCTGGTCGGTGCCGAAGCCTTCGGGCAGCTTGTCGCCATCGATGCCGAAGATGAGGTTCTCGAAGGG
>CAZHIK010000254.1:0-10045 GCA_964532635.1 uncultured Enterobacterales bacterium | reverse complement strand
AGGGACGTCCAGGCGCTCCAGGCAGCCCTTGCCAGCGCCGAGGGGTGCGTCGTCAGCGAAGGCGCCTATGTCTTCGCCTTGGGCTGGGCAGGAAAGCCCTCGGCGCTGGAGTTCCTTGGGGAGCACTATCCGTCATACAGTTCCTCGGGGTCCCGGGCTGGGCAGGATGCCTTGGTCTGGGCGGCCGGGGAGCTCGGCACCAAGGAAGCCCGAGAGATCGTCCGCGGGTACCTCCAGGAAGGCGTGGAGTCTCGCTGGTACGTGACGACCTGCCGCAAGCTGGGGAGGCCTGGGGCGGACCTGCTCCTGTCCGTTGTGGATCGCTGTTTCAGCAGGATGTCGATCTCGGCGTCACGCAATGGCTCGGACAAGGAAGTCCTCGAGACCGTGGTCGAGTACCTCTTGGAGCTTGGGCCCGACGCCTTGCCGGCGTTGAAGGCGAGCAACTATGGGGACAAGCGCGATCTCTGCAACGCCCTCATCGAGGGCATCGAGAATTCGATCGAGGCCGAGGCTGAGGGTGAGCCTCCGGAGGGCCTGCTCGCACTCATGGCCTCGCTCGAGGAGTGAGGCGCGTAGACCTCCGGCTCGGATCGCCCGATAGCCGCCCAGCGGGCGCGAATCGGGGTCACCTGGGCGGCGCTCCCTACTCGGCCGCTTCGGCTTCCTCGGCCTCGGCCTCGGCCTTCTCGATCTCGGCCACCAGGGCCTCGAGCTCGGTGACCGTGGCGTCGAAGCGCTTCATGGCCGCCTCGATGGGCTCGGGGGTGGTGAGGTCCACGCCGGCGTCTGCCAGGATCTCCAGCGGTGGCGCGGAGCAGCCGGCCTTCAGCATGCCCAGGTAGGCGTCGCGGGCAGCCTCGCTCTCGCGGACCTTCTGAGCGATGGTGATGCCGCTGGACAGGCCGGTGGCGTAGGTGAAGACGTAGTACTTCCAGTAGAAGTGGGGGATGTAGGCCCACTCCAGCTCGTGGTGCTCACCCAGGGCGTAGTCGGGACCGTAGTACTTGCTGACCAGGTCGCCGTAGGTGGTGTTGAGCAGGTCGGCGGTGACCGGGGTGCCCTCTTCGACGAAGGTGTGCACGGCCAGCTCGAACTCGGCGAACAGGGCCTGGCGGTAGATGGTGCCGCGCATGCCTGCAAGGCGGTCGGCCAGGATGCTGGCCTTGACCTTTGGATCTTCGGCCTGCTCGAGCAGGTGCTCCTCGACCAGGACCTCGTTGGCGGTGCTGGCGATCTCGGCCAGGAAGGGCACGTAGCGGTAGTCCGAGTAGCTCTGGTGCTCCATGGACAGGTAGCTGTGCATGGCGTGGCCGTACTCGTGGGCCAGGGTGCTCGCGTCGTTCATGGAGTCCTGGTAGTTCATCATCACGTAGGGCTCGACGCCCCAGGTGCTCGCCGAGAACGCGCCGGAGCGCTTGTCGCTGGAGGGGTAGAGGTCGAGCCAACCCTCGGCTGGGTCCAGGCCCTTCTCGAGCACCTCGATGTACTCCGGGCCCATGGGGGCCAGGGCCTCGATCAGCAGGGGACTGGCGGTGGCGAAGTCGACCTCCTGGTCCACGCCTTCCACGATGGGCACGTACATGTCGTGCAGGTAGATGGAGTCGTAGCCCTGCAGCTTCTTGCGCAGGGTGATGTAGCGGTGCAGGGGCTCGAGGTTGGCGTTCACCGTGCTGATGAGGTTGTGGTAGACCGCCGGGTCGATGTTGTCCTTGTCGAGGTAGGCCTCGAGGGCGGTGTCGTAGCCGCGGGCCCGGGCCAGGAAGACGGAGAACTCGGCTTGGCCGCCCAGGGTAGCGGCGAAGACGTGCTCGTACTGCTTCAGGGTGGCCATCATGGCGTTCACCGCTTCCTCCCGCACGGCGCGGTCGGGGCTGCGGCGGAACTTGCCGTAGTTGGACAGGTTGAGCTGGACCTCGTTGCCCTCGGCGTCATGGACCATGGGGAAGGGGATGTCGTCCAGCAGGGCGTGGAAGGCGGACTCGACCGGGGCGGGGATCTCGTTCAGATCGATCTCGGCCCACAGGTTGTCGCCGGCCAGGGACAGGATCCGCTCGGCGTCCTCGGAGCGCATGGTGTGCTTGCGGCGGCGCAGGCCCTCGATGTAGCTGCCGTGGCGCTCGAGCAGGGCCGGGGCCTTCTTGAAGGCCTTGCCCATCTCCTTGTCGGACAGCGCCAGGATCTCGTTTCTCAGGAAGCTGGCGGTGCTCATGAACTGGTCGAGCACGGACAAGGCCTGCTGATGGCGGGCCTGGACGTCGGGATTGCCGCCGTCGGTGGTGTCCTGCAGGCCGGTGTAGAGGGTGACCTTGTTGACCTTGGAGTGCAGCTCGATGTAGCGGTCCAGGCAGGCGAGCAGGGTGGGGCCGTCGGCCAGCTTCCCCTGGTAGTCTTTCAGGCCTTCGATCTCGGCGGGCAGCTCGGTGGCGGCTTTCTCCCAGGCGGCATCGTCGGCGAACAGCTTGCCCAGGTCCCACTTGTAGGCGTCGGGCACGTCGGCGCGATCGGCGTTGGAGTCGGGAGTGTAGGCGGGCAGCTCGTCGGCCATGGCGGTGTCCGTGGCGAAGGAGAAGAGGGGGATCGCGAGGGCGAGCAGCAAGGGAAGGCGGCGGGTCATGGGAATCCTCCAACGAAAGGGTGGCGAACGGTAACCCGGGGGACTCCTGGGGACCCCCGAGGCGGACCGTTCGGGCCGTTCCGCCACCGGAACCCCGATCCTGGTCCGTGTAGGCGGACCGTTCTGGCCGTTCCGCCGCCTGAATTTCGATCCTGGTCCGCCTATGCGGACCGTCTGGGCCGTTCCGCTTCCGGAACCTCCATCCTGGTCCGTATTGGCATATTCTGTCGTCTCCTCCGACTCGCCAGACGTTCCGCCGATGCTTCGCCTCCTCCCTGCACTCTTCCTCGGCCTCTCCCTCACCGCCTGTGCCCACCGTGACGTGTACTCGGGCAAGGCCAGCTGGTATGGGCCGGGCTTCGCGGGGAATCCGACGGCGTCGGGGGAGCGCTTTCGTCCTTGGAAGCGCACCGCGGCCCACAAGACCCTCCCCTTCGGCACGGTGGTCAAGGTGACCCGCACCGACACGGGACGGACCGTGCGGGTGGTGATCAACGACCGCGGGCCCTTCGTGCAGGGGCGGATCATCGATCTGTCACGCAAGGCCGCGCGCCGCTTGCGCATGATCGACGATGGGGTGGCGCCAGTGGAGGTGAAGGTGGTGGGCTGCAAGGAGCGCTATGGCGGCTGCGACTAGGGGAATCGCGACGCCATGGTGCACGCTCGAAACAGGGTGTTAAGCCCGGGCCGTTACCCCAATGGAGGCCCCATGCGCCCTGTCGTCCTGTCCCTCGCCCTGGTCATGCTCGCTGCCTGCACCCAGGAAGCCCCCCCGCCCGTCGAGCCCCCGCCCGCGCCCGAGCCCGCGCCCGAGCCCGAGCCGGTCAAGGCCGAGCCCGTCCCCGAGCCCGCCATGGGTGACTGCGTCGACCTCACCTTCACCGAGGGTGCCGAGGGCACCTACGCCCTGGCGGCGGCCGAGGAGCACGACCACGAAGGTGAAGGCCACGAAGGCCACGATCACGGTGAAGCCGAGAAGTCGGCCCACGGCTCCCACGTCAAGCATCACTTCGAGATGCCCGAGGGCAAGGACTCCCTGGTCCTCGACGTGACCGCTCCCGACGGCTGGACCTTCGAGGTCGCGGCCGGTGTGGGCCACTGCCCCCACCACGGCACCAAGCACGGCGCCGTCGAGGGATCTGGCACCATGCACCTGTACGTGCCCGCCAGCGCTGTGGGCGAGGAAGTCGCCAACTTCACCGCCGGCGAGACCTGGTACGTGCACCTGGCGAACAAGGAAGCCCCCGCCGACGCCACCGAGGCCGCGCTCACCTTCGCTGGCAAGGCCTGCGTGGCCCAGACGGTGGATGCCGAGGCTCAGCCCGAGGTGAAGCCTCAGGCCCCCGCCAAGGCCGAGCCCAAGGCAAAGGCGGCTCCCGCCAAGGGCCTCAAGGCTCCCCTGAAGAACAAGAAGGGCAAGTAGCCCTTTCGCAGCAGGAAAACGTCTCACCTACCGGGGTGTCCGCACCCCGGGTGGGACAGCTGCGTCGCAGGGCTGGAACGGTAGAACCGAGAAAACCGCGCAGTCGAGGCTGGCATGGGTCCTGCGTAGACATGGGTGCCCCCCCACGGAGGTCCCATGCTCACCGCTGCCCTGCTCGTCTCGCTGCTCGCTTGCGCCCCCGGTGAGGAGCCCGCCCCCGAGGATCTCGAGGCCACCTTCCGCATGGCGGCCTCGGAGCAGGACGTACCCCGCGACCTGCTGGTGGCTGTCTCCTACGCCCTGACCCGCCTCGATCATCGCCAGGGTCGGGTCAACGAGCACCAGTACGTCGGCGTGATGGACCTGCGGCTGGATGGCGGCACGCCCTCGGCGCTGAGGGCTGCGGAGCACCTGGGGCTGGGGGTGGAGACCGTGATGCTGGACCGGGTGGCCAACGTGCGGGCTGGTGCCTGGATCCTGGCCGATCTGGCGGAGGAGCGGGAGGCGCACACCGGTGAGCCCATCGACACCTTGCAGGAGTGGTACCCGGTGGTCGAGGCCTACGCTGGCGTGGAGGACGAAGACACCGCCAACAGCTTCGCCGCCCAGGTCTTCGACCTGCTCGAGTTCGGGTTGGTGACCGAGACCCCGGACGGACAGTGGCTGCAGCTGGTTCCACGGGAGATGCCTTGGCGGGACGATCCCCGCTACGCCTTCGCCGGCTCCGCCCTGGCGGCCCAGTGGGTGGCGGCCAGCTCCAGCAACTACTCCAACTACAGCCGCAGCGCCTCCGACATCGACATGGTGGTCATCCACACCGTCCAGGGCAGCTACTCCGGCTGCATCTCCTGGTTCCAGAACAGCGCCGCATCCGCCTCCACCCACTACGTGATCCGCTCGAGCGACGGCGAGATCACCCAGATGGTGGACGAGGAGGACGTGGGCTGGCACGCCGGCCACTGGGAGACCAACGAGCGCTCCATCGGCATCGAGCACGAGGGCTACGTGGAGGACCCGGGCACCTGGTACACCGACGCCATGTACCGCTCCTCGGCGGCGCTGGTGAAGGACATCTGCATCCGCAACGGCTTCCCCTGCGATCGCGACCACGTCATCGGGCACTACGACGTGCCGGGCTGCTCCACCCCTGGCGGAGGCGGCTCGAGCTGCCACACCGATCCGGGCTCGGGCTGGGACTGGGACTTCTTCTTCGATCTCATCGACGACAGCGGCGTGGGCACTGGGCCTACGCCGTCGGCCATCGCTGACGGCCCCAAGACCGGGCGCATCGACATCACCGCCCACGTCAGCGGGCCCAACCAGACCGGCACCTGCTCGGCCATCGTCAACGGCAACGCCAGCGGCGGGGCGCTGTCCCTCACGGCAGGCTGCATTCCCGACAGCGAGAGCCAGGCCGAGGACGTGGGGGAGATCCCCATCCAGATGAGCGGCACCGTGGTGGGCGGGGTCGAGGTGGAGGGTCGTGTGGCCGTGGACGGGTACGGCGACAGCTGGGTGGGCGAGATCGACGCCGACGGAGGGGTCAAGGCCGAGTGGACCGGCACCCACGACCTGGGCGGCAGCGTGGGCGTGGTGACCTACGAAGCGGTGCTGAAGCTCGAGCCGTAGGAGTTCGGGCGGGGGTAAACCCCGCCCCTACATCGGGTCATTCGATTGCGCTAGCCATCGCGAAGATGGGCAGGTAGAGCGAGACCATGATGAAGGCGGGCACCAGGGCCAGGGGAACGGCCTCGACGGCCGCCAGGGCCGTGCTCCAGAGCCAGTGCTTACGGCGGGCGAGCAGCAACAGCACCACGGCGTTCAGCAGGCCTGCCATGGCGAGTAGTGGGAGCCAGAGGAACCACCAGCTCCGCAAGCTGCGAGCGGCGTCGATGGTCAGCTGGGTGAGGATGGGCAGGGAGGCGCCCATGTCCCGGAACATGTACTCGAACTCGGGCACGATCTTCAGCAGCATCAGCACCGACAGCCCCACCAGGCAGGCGTGCAGCCCGGTGCCAACCGCGGTCACCGCGATGGCCGCACCCCAGGAAGAGCCCTTGGAGGCCGCGCTCACTGGCTGTGCTCCATCCACCAGTCGGTGAGCACGGAGTGATCGAAGCTGGAGTCCGGGATGTGCCCCTGGCCCTCGAGCACCAGGTACTCCGAGTCGATGCCCAGGTTCAGCAGGTTCTCGTGGGTGTTCTCGACGTAGTTGAGCCAGCCGTGGTCGTACTCGCCCACGGCGTTGAGCACGGACTTGCCCTCGAGGGCTTGCTGCACGGCGGTGGGGTTCCAGGTCATCCACAGCCCCGGCGCCCCGGTGAGGGTGGCGAAGCGCTCGTACTCGTCGAGCATGGTCTCGTAGGCGCCCCAGCCGCCATTGGAGGTGCCTGCCAGGTGCACCTTGTTGCGGTCTCCGCCGTAGCAGTCCAGCACCTCGTCGACCACCGGCACCACCCGATCCCACTCGTCGGTGAGGTTGCCGTCGGTGGCCGTGATCACCACCACGCGCAGCTCGGGCAAGTCCTGACCGTTCGAGAACCAGCCGTTGAAGGTGCCCTGCCCCGAGCCGTCGCTGCCGTTTCCGCCGGGCATGAACAGCACCGTGGGCACCCGCAGGGAGTCGGTGTCGGGGTGCCAGACCCAGTACGGGGCTGTGGGGTGGGTGGTGATGTGCTGTAGCACCCCGATCTCCGCTTCGACACACCAGTCCGGCGGGTCGTAGTCGGTGTCGGCGTCGGTGTCGGCGTCGGTGTCGGCGTCGGTGTCACCGTCCGCGTCGGTGTCGGTGTCCGTGTCGCCATCGGCGTCGGTGTCCGTGTCGCCTTCGGGAGGCTGGGTGTCGCGGATGTCCTTCTCGCCAGGGGTGTAGCAGGCGGACAGGAGCAACAGGAAGGTCAGGGTGTGGCGCATGGGGCTTCCTCCGCGGACAGGGTAGCAGCGCTGAGAGGGCGTTGCGCCAGGGCTTGTCAACGACCCTCGAACTTCGCGGGACGACGCTGCAGGAAGCTCATCACGCCTTCGTGGGCGTCGGCGGTGCCGAACAATCCCCGGGCCTGATCCATGAGGGCGGCCTTGGCTGCGTCGTGGCCCTGCTCGAGGGCGAGCATGGCGTTTGCCCGGGTGGCGCGGACCGCCAGAGGGGCTTGTGCTGTCACCCGCTGGGCCAGCCACAGGGCGCGCTCGGCCAACGCGTCACCCTCGACCACCTCCTGCACCAGCCCGATGCGTTGGGCCTCGGCGGCGTCGAACTCGTCGCCGGTGAGCAGCCAGCGCATGGCGTCACCCCAGCCCGCGACCTGGGGCCAGCGAAGCGTGCCACCGCCAAACGGCATGATGCCGCGCTGGACCTCCATCTGCTTGAAGCGGGTGCCCATGGCGGCGATGCGGATGTCCGAGGCCAGCAGCAGCTCCACCCCGATGGTGAGGCACCAGCCGTGCGCCGCGGTGACCACGGGCTTGGTGCGCCGCGGATCCATCAGGTCCAGGGGGTCCACGCCCCCTTCGGGGAACAAGGGCTGGCCCTCTGCCACGGCCGGACCCACCTCAGCCAGGTCCAGCCCGGCGGTGAAGTGGTCGCCGTGGGCGGTCAGCAACAGGCACCACAGCGAGTCGTCGGCTTCGTAGGCGGTGTAGGCCTGGGAGAGCTCCCGCAGCATGGTGAGGCTGAAGGCGTTCATCTTGGTGGGGCGGTTCAGGCCCACCACGACCAGGTGATCGTGGATCTCGACAGAGAGGGTCTCGAAGGGTCCCATGGGTCTTCCTCGGTGATGTCGTACACCAGAGAGCTATCCCGATGTCCCTTTTTGGCGCCCTACCGGCTAAGGGAAGCGCCGCCACTTTCCCCCCGGAGGGTCCCATGGGCTACGCGTTCAACCTGGACGAGATCTTTGCGATGGCCGAAGAGATCGAGCGCAACGGCGCTCGCTTCTACCGCCGCGCGGCGGACATCACCGCCGAGCCCGAAGCCAAGAAGCTCTTCACCGAGCTGGCCCGCTGGGAAGACGGCCACGAGCGCCTGTTCCAGCATCTGCGGGACGATCTCGTCAGCGCCGAGGCGGCCACCCCCACCGTCTTCGACCCCATGGGCGACGCGGAGCTGTACCTGCAGGCCATGGCCGAGCAGCACGTCTTCCGGCGTGACCTGGACGTCGAGACGATGGTGGACCAGGCCGACGGGCCCAAGGGCATCCTCGAGCTGGCGCTGCAGTTCGAGCGCGACTCCATCCTGTTCTTCCTGGGCATGAAGGCCGTGGTGCCCGCCCACATGGGCCCTGACAAGGTGGATCGCCTCATCAACGAGGAGATGGGCCACGTGGCCTACCTGAAGAAGCAGCTGGCGGCGCTGTAGCGTTCAGTCGTCGAAGACGATCGTCGGCCCCGTGACCTGGCTCTCGGCCGCGGCGAGCACGGGCTCGTACAGGGGCGGCGCGCTGGCGGGGACGGGCAGCAGGCGGTCCATGGCGTGCTCGATGACCGCGGCCAGCGTGGCCATCGAGGGGTAGCGCTGCTCGGGCAGGGGGAAGGTGGCCTTGGTGATCAGGTACGCCACCGGCTCCGGCAGCAGATCGTAGTGGTGCTCGAGGGAGCGCTCCATGTCCTCGGGGACCAGGGCGGTGAGCAGGGCGAAGAGGGTCGCCCCCAGCGCGAAGATGTCGGCGCGGTGGTCCACGTCGCGGGCGCTGCGCTGCTG
Source organism: uncultured Enterobacterales bacterium (assembly GCA_964532635.1). Taxonomy (GTDB): domain Bacteria; phylum Myxococcota_A; class UBA796; order UBA796; family JAFGLY01; genus CALDOK01. The sequence continues at coordinate 1,312 of CAZHIK010000254.1, read as the reverse complement.
CTCGGGGGCCATGAACCCGATGGTGCCCATGCGCACACCCTGGCGGGTGAGGTTGGACGGCGTGTCCAGCCGGGCGATGCCGAAGTCCACCACCCGGCAGCGCTCGTCGGGCCCGATGAGCACGTTGGCGGGCTTGACGTCCCGGTGCACGATGCCGGCGCCGTGGGTGGCATCGAGGGCCGAGCAGACGTCCAGCAGCACCCTGCAGGCCCGGCGCGGCGCCATGGGGCCGTAGCGCACCACCCAGTCCTTGAGTGAGCCGCCGTCGACGTAGTCCATCACCAGGTAGGCCATGCCGTTCTCCTCGGAGAACGCGTGGACTTTGACGATGTTGGCGTGCTGCAGCCGGGAGAGGATCTCGGCTTCGCGGCGGAAGCGCTCCTGGACCACCGTGGAGCGGGCCATGCCCGGGTTGAGCAGCTTGATGGCCCGCAGCGCGTCTTCGTGGTGATCGGTGGCCCGGTACACGGTGCCCATGCCTCCCGAGCCGATCTCGGCGTCGAGGGTGTAGCGGCCGTTGGCCAGGGTGCGGGGGCGGATGGGCATCGCGGGAAGGCTCCGTGGGGGAGCATAGTGCCACTTTGGCTGGGGGTCGAGGGACGAGGGGGATACCTCGATCCCATGATCACCGTGGAGCGCTCGATCCCGCTGTCCGCTTCACCGGCCCCCGTCTGGCCCTGGCTGGTGGAGGCGGAGCGCTTCGTGCGCTGGTCGCCGGTGGAGGCGTTCCGGTGGCTGGACACCCCGTCCGGCGAGCCCCTGCGCTTCGAGCTGGACGAGCGGATGTCGGGGCGGGTCCGCACTTACGCTTGCACGGTCACCGAGTTGAAGCCCTGCGAGCGCTTCGCGTACATCGCCGACGGCGGCTTCGTGAAGGTCGAGGCCAGCTATTGGCTGGAGCTGGAGGGTGAAGGCTGCCGCTGCACGATCCGGGAGTCCGTGATCCTGGGCGAGGTCGGGGCGAGTCGGGTGCTGGGCGCGATGGGCGCTGGTTGGCTGCTGGGGAAGGCGGTGGAGGGCAACCTGCGGAAGCTGGTGGGTGTGGTAGGGAGCGCGTGAGGGAGGAGGGCGGCTTGGTCCGCAAGCGGGGCGATCTCCAGGGTCAGAGAGAACTCCAATTCACAGGTGGGCTGATCCCACTCCGGGCAGAGTTCGCTCTCGGGAACAGAGGAGTATCCATCTTGGGGGCGCAGGCAGGCTTCTCCCTGGACCAGGAGGTCGGGAGAGTTGTCGGACCAGTGGTTGTCGGTGAGTGTGGCGTGGCCGTTGTCGAGGAACAGACCAGCGCCATTGTTGGTGTAGATGGTGTTCC
>CAZHIK010000253.1:0-10049 GCA_964532635.1 uncultured Enterobacterales bacterium | reverse complement strand
AAGGCCATCGACGGCTGGGGCGACGACGAAAAGACCGTTCTCAAGACCCTGGCCAGCCTGTCTCCCGAAGAGATCGACCTGGTCAAGATCGAGTACCGGCGCCACTTCGGCAAGGACTTCGAGACCCAGATGCGCGAGGACATGGGCCTGGGCAACTGGAAGCCGGGCGACGGCTTCGAGGCCGGCGGCTGGTGGACCAGCACCTTCACCGATCACAACGAAGGCAAGATCGCCCTGATGATGATGTCCAAGGAGCATCGCGTCGAGGGCGTGCGCGAGTTCCTGCTGGAGTACTCGGACCGCGCCACCTTCGAGGACGAAGACCTCATCTACCAGACCCTCGAGCACATGAGCACCGAGGAGCGCACCAAGCTGGTGGCCAACCCAGAAGGCCGCATGTTCCTCGAGCGGGTCAAGGCCGACCTGAGCACCAACGAGCGCCAGATGGTGGACGCCCTCACCCTGGTGGACCCCAAGACCGGCAAGGCCGAGCTCAACAAGGCCGCGGTGGCCGCGGTCAAGATCAAGATGGCGATGCACGGCACGGGCGCCGGCTGGGACTTCTCGTCCTGGGGCACCGAAGAGGACGACCTCCTCAAGGCACTGGACGACCTCACACCCGCACAGGTGCAGGCCGCCATCAAGTACTACAACGAGAACCTCTCCGAGGGCTCCTCGATGCTGGCCGACGTGGCCGACGACATGAACCCCAACTCCCCCGAGTACAAGGTTGTCGAGGCCGAGTCACGGGGGGACAAGGTCGCAGCCGATTGCTACCGGCTGGACTACGCGGCCGATGGCTGGGGCACCGACGAGAAGCTCATCGAGGCCACACTGCGGGCGGGCAAGGAGGGCCGCGGCGGCCGCTCCAAGGACCATCTCGACAAGCTCAAGAGCCGCTTCGACGCGACCTTCGGCCAGGAAGGCGGCAAGTACGCCGACAAGGGCAAGACGGGCCAGAGCTCGATGCAGATCATGCTCGGTCAGGAGATGGATGGCCTCGAGCGCGTGTTCTTCGAGGAGCTCGCCGACAAGGGCGAGGCGTCTCCCGAGCTCGAGCTGCTGTACTCCATGCACGGCGCAGGCACCGACGAAGAGCGGGCCAAGAAGGTCATGCGCCGGGTGAACAAGATGTCCCCCGAGGCACGCGCGGCCTTCATCAGGCGCTTCGAGACGTTGTCCGGTGGCGTGCTCGGTGACGACTCCACCCTCGAGGAGTGGATCGAGGGCGACTTCAGCGGCACCGAAGGCTTCGAGATGAAGCTGATGACCATGGGGCCGCCCCGTACGCCCCAGGACTACCTCGAGCGGGCGCGCATGCGCTACGAGTTCGAGCGAGGTGGCTTCTTCAACGCCATCGGCGGCGGCTTCATGGACTCCCTCGAGATGATGGGGGCCCACTCCTACGGCTCGAACCTGATCAGCTCGACCCACAAGATCGAGCAGATGTTCGACGAGAACGGCAAGCTCAAGGATCCCGAGGCCTTCGAAGAGCTCAAGGAGCTCTGCGAGTGGCAGGAACAGGACCAGCAGAACTACCGCGAGATGCGCGACAAGGTGGCCGACACCATCAGCGCCGTGGTGCAGGTGGTCGGCGCCGTGGTCGTCACCATCCTGACCGCGGGCGCCGGCTCTGGCGTCCTGGTGGCGGTGATCGCCAACCTGGCCGGTCAGCTGGCGGCCATGGGCGTCAAGGCGGCTATCAAGGGCGGTGGATACGGCCTCGAAGAGCTGGGCACCGACCTGGCCATGGCCGCTGTGTCCGCGGCCTTCGCGGGCCTGGGCGCGGTGCGCGCCGCCGGTAGCGCCGGCGCCACGATGATGCAGGGCATCAAGCAGGGCAAGGCGCTGACGGAGGTGGTCACCAAGCAGGGTGTCAAGGCCTTCGTGAAGACCGCAGCCCGAGACATGCTCGAGGGCGGTGCCGAGAGCTTCCTCAACGCGCTCATCATGTCCGAGGGCGCGCTGGCCCAGGGCGACGCCGAGTTCGGCAAGTTCCTGCTCAAGGAGACCTTGTTCGGGGCCGCCAAGAAGGGCGCCATGACCACCTTCACCAAGGGCTGGTCCAAGCTCCCTGTGGGCAAGAAGCTGCAAGCCATCGAGGATGCATCACTCGGTATCGGCAAGCTGGACAAGCAGGTCAGCTTCGGTACGCAGCTGGCACTCAAGTACACCGACGCCGTGGCCAAGGGAGCCATGGGTCAGCTGCTCGACCACCGCAAGTGGGAGCAGTGGGCCAAGGGCGAAGGCTTCGACGTCAACCTCATCAAGGCCGTGTTCCTGGACAGCGCCGTGGAGTCCGTGCTCGAGACCGGCGCACGACGCTCCACGGCCTTCAAGCAACACTGGGCCAAGCACCAGAACAAGCGCCAGCAGAAGGAGGTCGACCAGATCGAGGAAGCCATGGACATGGCCCGCAGAAAGGGCATGCCCGAGGACGAGATCCAGCAGGTGCTCGGCCCCAAGCTGGCCGAGGCCCAGGAAGCGCTGACCAACACCAAGAGCGCCCTGGCCGAGCTGGACGAGACCGCCGTCCGTGAGCGCCAGGAAGCCGCCACGGCGCAACGCCACGCCATCGAGCGCGCCCGCCAGCAGCTGGGCGAGGCCGAGAACCGTCCCCAGAACGAACCCGGCCACGACGTGGCCACCCAGGACCACATGCGCCGGGATCTGCTGGCCACCCTCGACCAGGCCGATCAGGTCAACCGCACCATGGCGCGGGACGACTTCGAGCCCAAGCGACGCCCCGGCCCGACCGATGATCAGGAGCCCGTGCGCAAGCGCAGGGAGCCGGTGGAACCCGACGAACTGGACCAGGCCAAGGTCACCAAGCCCAGGCCCGATGGGTCCCTCGACGAAGGTGGGGACTAGGACTCCGAGTCCAGTCGCGCCCGTCCCGCCAAGCAGGTGGCGGATCTCGAGGCCATGGACGCCGACGATCCGGCACGCTTCCGCGTGTTCCGCAACTTCGAGGATCTCAGCGACAACAAGGCCGCCATCATCGGCGCCAAGGCCATCGGTGACGACGGGAGCTTCGACGCCGGCTTGAAGTCCAAGCTCGAAAAGCTCGGCTACGTGGTCCGCAAGAACAACGTCATCGCCCGAAAGGACACCGGCGGGCAGGTTCCCCTGCGCGTCGAGGACGGGCGCCTCGTCACCGGACTGAAGCGCAACAAGACAGGCAGGCCGACACACCTGGCCAACGAGCTGCTGCCCGGCGGCAGCAGCGGCAAGATCTGGAAGAACGCCACAGGCATGGTGGACCAGGAGATCACACTCCCCGACGGCCGCGTCGCCAAGGTCACCCGCGTGGTGCCCGCGGTCGTGCGCGAGGGCGTGGACTCCGAGGGCACGGCGATCACCAGCCGCCGCATCGCCCTCGAGACCACCGACGGCGAGATCGTGTATCGACCCATCTCCGACTTCGACGAGAGCGCGCCAAGGCCCGCGGCCCGACCCAAGGAGCCTGAGCAGGGCTCGGTGGATCCGGTGCCGGTGGTCAAGGCCCTCGACTCGGGTGATACATCGAGCCTCACCGGCGGCGATCCAGCGGCTGCGTCGCAGCTGTTCGCGTCCGCCGAGGTCCGCAAGGCCGTCAACAAGGCCTTCATCGACGCACCTGACACACCCGCCGCCCGGCAGAAGCAGGTCAAGAACCTGCTCGAGAGCTTCGGTGGAGACTTCTCCGCCGCCCACGAGTCCTTCAGCGGCGCGGAGAGCCGCGCGGTGCAGAAGGCCCTGAACGCTCACCGCGGCAAGCAGGTCGGCTCACTCATCGACGAGGTCCAGTCAGCCTTCCCCGGCCTGAAGATCAACGCCAAGCGGCTCGACCCCAACAGCCCCGTGCTGACCTTCGAGTTCGAGGGCGGCGAGACCGCCCATGCGCGCGCGTTCCTGGAGCAGGCGGCGCGGGACCTCTATGGAGGCTCCTTGAAGTCCAAGCTGGGCGTGCAGCTCAGTGAGGCTCCTGTCGCCATGAAGAAGGACGCCAGCGCCGACGCCGGTGCCACCGGCTCCCGGAAGGTCGTGGGCGAGATGAGCGACCCCATGTCCTACGAGGAAGGCGGGGTCACCAAGTTCATCGACGACGGCGCGGGCGGCAAGTGGGGCTACAAGACCTCGTTCGGCTTCGCGGCCGACGTCGACAGCGACGGCGCTTTCGTCATCAAGCAGAAGGTGGTCCTGGTCAGCGACGATCCCGCCGACGCCATGGTCCAGCGGGTCAAGGCCGACGTGGAAGCGGCCAACGCCACCTACTACAACGATCCCAAGCACCGCATCACGGTCGACGACGTGGAGCGTCCGCTGCGACAGGTGCTCGACGTCGAGATCATCACCAGCGCCGAGCTGGCCAACCGCAACGCGGCAAAGACCCAGGCCGCGGCGGCCGCCGCAGCCAAGGGCGAGGCCTACGACCCCGGCCCCGATCCCGTCGTGATGAACGTACACAAGGGCAAGGGTCGTGCCGACTCGAGCAACCTCTACACCGAGGGCACCGAGAACCCGGTCACCGACGCGTATCGACAGATGGTCATCGCCCACGAGCTGGGCCACGCCATCTGGGGCCTGGCCGACCGCTACGAAGATCACGCCCAGAAGATCAAGAACCCCAACTTCAACGCGGCCACCGATCCCCCCGAGCGGGAATACATCGACGTCGCCTCCCACGCGCGCAAGGGCAACAACGCCATGCACGTGAGCCACGAGGGTGGCTTGATGGAGGACTTCAACGTGGCCTTCGTCCAGGGCAAGGTGCCCATGGCGGCGGCCAAGAGCTGGGACGATCTGGGCGAGCAGAACTGGCAAGGCATCAAGTCGATGTACGACGCCAGCAACAAGGAGATGCCCACCAAGTCCGACGGCAGCTACGACTGGGGCAAGGCGCTCAAGGACCTCAACCCTCAGCTGGCCAACAAGCAGGGTGCCTTCCCTCGGACCATCCCGGCGGGCGCCGAGGTCATCATGCCCAAGGCCACCGCCCCGGAAGGCTGGGGCGTGTCCAAGGGCAACCTCAAGCAGCTCGAGTGGACAATCGGCAAGGCCAAGCGGGGCCAGGTGAAGTTCGAGCTCGGTGACGGCTCCGAGGTCGACCAGGTGGTCCTCAACGAGAAGGGCCAGAGCTACAAGCAGCCCGACCAGAAGTACTCGAAGGCCGCCATCGCCCGGGCCAAGCGCCTGGGCTACGACGCCGACGGGATCCCCGAGTCCGCCGTGGACGCCTCGCGCACGCATGCGCGCGCGAAGAAGAGCGACACCGAGCAACAGGCCACCAAGGCCGCTGGCACGCGCAAGGGCAGGCCCGCGGCCAAGACCGAGGTCGAGGGTCCCCAGGACACCGCGGCCGCCAAGGCCACCCAGAAGCTGCCGGCGCTCGCGCCCCAGCAGCCGGGCCCTGGCACCGACGGCAAGCCTGCTGCCAAGCTCCGCGGCACCAAGAAGACGGTGGATCTGGCTCGCACCGACAACAAGGATCTGCAGGCACTGGGCCTGTCCCAGCGGGAGATCACCGCCATCCGCCGCCAGACCCGCGGCAGTGACGACTTCGACATCGAGGGGTTCATCAAGGCCAACCCCAAGCTGTCGTCCAACTCCCTGGGCAAGATCGCGCGCCTGTCGGGTACCGAAGACCAGGCCGTGGCGCTGATGCGCCGCAGCGGCGAGAGCGAGGCCGAGACCGCCCACCGCCTGGGCCTGGACCACGCCAAGTACGGCACCAAGCACGAGGTCCAGGACGTCGCGGAATTGCACAACCACTTCAAGGGTGTGCTGGATCCCGAGGACTTCCCGCGGCTGCTGTTCCCCGACGTCGCAAAGGACGACCCCGACACCGCCGCCAAAAAGACCCTCGAGCTGCTGCGAGGCTTCTACAAGGACAACTTCGACGATGTGGCCTTCGATCCCGACACCAAGGTCCCCAAGGTCTCCGCTCCCCTGATCAAGAAGATCATCGACGGAGCCGACGCCGACGTGAACCCCATGGCCACGCTGCGGCGGGTGATGCGGGCCAGCGCGGAGATGCCCTTCGACTACACCTACGATCCGCGCGGTGCTTTCATGAAGTACCTGCAGGCCGCGGACAGGACAGCAGGCAACACCAAGCGCATGGAAGCCTTCGTGGACGCCACGGTGGAGCGTTTGGCCAAGCAAGGCATCCGCTACGTGGAGCTACAGGGCAAGATCACCACGCCGGGTGTCTCGGACGACAAGTTCCAACAGATCTGCGACAAGCACGGCATCTTCGTGCGCATGCTGCCCCACCTGCTCACGGTCCAGATGGCCGTGGATGGTGATGACAACCTGGTCGGCAAGCCCATCAGCAAGCCACAGATCGACAAGATGCTGGGCAAGGACAAAGACGATCCCGACAAGGCCGTCTCGAAGGTCGTGGCCGGGCTCGACATCTGCGGGCCCGAAGCCGGCAAGTGGTCCAAGGACAGCGTCAAGCAGGTCGATCTGGCCCTCGAGGCCTTGACCGCGGAGGCCACCCGCGCGGGCCGGCCCATGGTGCTGCGTCCCCACATGGGCGAAGGCTACTCCGAGAACTCCGAGGTACGCCGCCACGGCGGCGGCAACCGCGGCGACGTGGCCAAGACCTCCCGCAACAACCTGAAGGTGTTGCTGGACCACCTCGAGAACAGCCCCAACTACGTGCCGCCGCCCAAGGGCAAGGTCGTCGTCCGCCTGGGCCACGTCACCCACGCCACCGACAAGCAGATCGAGCAGATGCGCAGGCTCGGCGTCATCGCCGAGGTCAACGTCGGCTCCAACCTGGCCACCGGGTCCCTGCCCCGCGACACCAACGCCAACGGCCGCCTGGACGAGCACCCGCTGCTCAAGCTGATGCTCGCCGGGGTGAAGACCACCCTGAGCACCGACGCCCAGGGTGTCATGTCCACCAACATGGGCCGCGAGTACGGCTTCGCCCAGGACATGATCCAGGACTTCGTGTCCGGCCGCACCACCCTGACCATCCGTGGCAAGACGGTCCACTACAAGGACCTGAGCTCCGAACAGAAGCGCCGCATCAGCCTGGGCACGCTGCACAGCGAAGCCATGGAGCAGGTCAAGCGCGGCATGATCGGCGCCGACATCCTGGACACCAAGGGCGAGATCAAGCCCCACGCCAAGCACATGCTCAACAAGCTGGGCTACGAGTGGGACGCCGACACCAAGCGCATCCTGCCTACCCAGGACGGCCTCGAGCCCCTCGAGCTGAAGGGCCGCACCCTGGCCACCAGCACGGCCAAGAAGGTCGACGCGCCTGCCCCAGCCAGCCCGGCCCTGCCCACCCTCGCGCCCAAGCAGCCCGGCGCTCCCGCCCCCAAGGGCCCCGCGCGCAAGAAGACGGTGGACATCGACGAGGGCAAGGCCAAGGCCGAAGACACCCGTCTGCGCAAGCTCTCCCCGATCGAGTCCAAGGAAGCCGACGAGCACTTCGACGCCTTCATGAAGGGCAAGGGCGCGAAGCTGCCTCCCGATGTCCAGGAGATGATCCTCCAGGAGATTCGGCGCAACGCCACCATCAAGCCCCAGAAGGTCGAGGACATCCCCGAGGACGAGGGCTCCTACGACTACATGAACCAGGACCGGGACCAGTACTCCCGCAGGACCCAGAAGGCGATCCTCGACGGCATGGACGAAGACAGCGTGCTGATGATGCGCGATCGCCCCCGCGGCGCCGAGGAGTTCAACGGCCAGTACCCCATGAAGGCGGGCTGGGTGAAGGACACCCAGGTCGTCTACAAGTACCCCGACGGCCGACGGGTCATCTGGGACGACAAGAAGCGCGTGCTGGTCACCATGCTCTCCGACCTCGACGTGGCCGACTACGCGGTCCACGGCAAGTGGTCTCCCAACGCCGCCTTCGAGGACGGCGGCCCGGTCGGTGGTCGCATCAACGCCAACCTCAACCGCGATGCAGGTGACACACCCCTGCCCGTCGATGGCATCCAGCACGGCTTCCTCAGCCGCGGCCTGACGGATCCCGAGATCCGCGACATGGTGCTGACCAAGCTGGGCAAGCCCGACAAGCACGGCGTCTACCAGGACGTCAAGCGCCTCACGGACATGTTCGAGGCCGAGGTCTTCATCTTCTCGAAGACCAAGGACAAGCGCGGCTTCCAGGCCAAGATGAAGCTCACCGAGGCCCTGAAGCAGCACAACCCCGAGGCCTACGACACCCTCGCTCGCACCCTGCCCCGGCAGATCGCCGACGCGCTGGGGATGCCTGAGCCGGCCAAGGCGTCGAAGCCCGCCAAGGCCCCCCTGGCTCCCAACCAGCCCGCGGCGCCCAAGGCGCCCAAGGCGCCCAAGGCTCCACTGGCGCCCAAGCAGCCCGGAGCCCCCGACGCCCCCGAGGCCAAGCGGCGCAAGCCTGTCGGCCCCGAGCACGAAGAGCGCAAGCTCAAGGTGTCCGGGCCGGAGCTCACCGGGCCCGCTCCCGGCAAGCGGGTGACCGAGCCCAAGCCGGGTGAGACCCCTCTCATCGGCCTGGCCAACAAGACCTTCGATCCCGAGATGTCCGCGACCGAGCTCGCCATGCAGATCAGGCAGAAGGGCGTACCGCGACACCAGCGGCTCGACGAAGCCGAGCGCAAGCAGGAGTCGGAGTTCGCGACCATGGTGGAGGCCAATCCCGAGGCCTTCATCCGGAAGGCACTGGCCTTCGCGCAGGCCAACGGAAGCGCCGAGTCGCCCGAGTTCGAGGTGGACGGCATGAAGCGGCTGATGCCCGCCTACGGCGCAGGCAAGGATCCCGAAGGCGATGAGCAACGCGAATACCGCCTCACCATGAACCACGCGCTGCACCCCACCGCCGTCGCCATCGCACGGCTCGCCTTCATCGCGCGCCTGGACCAGCTCGCGATGCTGCCCCCGGACGACCCATCCCGGCAGGTGTTCATCACCAACGGCGGCTGTGGAGCCGGCAAGAGCGACCTCGCAAAGATCGTCAAGGAGCGCATGAGACCCAAGGGCCCCGACGCCCCCGAGATCAAGTTCGGCGCAGTCTGGGACGCAGCGGGCGAAGGCGACGCCCTCGAGACCAGCTGGATCCTGAAGGCAGCCCAGGCCCGCGGCTTGAAGACCATCGTCGGATACGCCGAGGCCGATCCCAACCAACGCTTCGAAGGAGTGCTGGACCGTGCCGCGAGCAAGGCTCGCGTGGTCGACGTGATGACCTTCGTCAACTCCTATGCAGACGGCCAGACCGAGATGAAGCGGTTCATGTCGTCGAAGGACTTCACGGACGCCAAGGAGGCCGGGATGGCCGAAGCCTACGGCATCCTGCCAGGCGCAGTCCACCCCACGAAGTTCAAGCTCGGCAAGGCCGGCAAGCACCTGCCCACCTTCCCCTGGCTCGAGGATCTGAACCCGTTCGGCGGCCAGATGACGGCCAAGGACATTGGCAGGCTACCGACCAACAAGGAGCAGGCGCTCAAGGCGTCACTCAAGACGCTCGAGGACTACGCCCGCAGAGAGTACGAGGCCGGCAAGGACCCCAGCACCGTGGTCAAGGGCGCGCTGGGCAACGCCTTGAAGTTCCTGCCCGAGCAGTCCGCAGAGATCCAGAACGCCATCCTCGACTCCCACGATCGGATCCGTCGGATCCTGGACGGGAAGACCGTACCCGAGCGCAAGCCCGAGACCCCCAAGGTGGCCGACGCCGTGCTGAGCCCCGCCCTGGACACGCTCACCCAGCTGGACTTCGCCACCGTCAAGCGCGTCACCGAGGACTACGACGCGTTCCAGAAGAACAAGCCGGGCCACCTGCCCGAGCGCCGGACCAAAGAAGTGTTCGCGGAGATGGTCAAGCAGGCCGCCACCAAGGCGCTCCCCGGAGCCGACATCGAGGACGACGGCTCCATGACCTTCATGGAGCACCGCCGGGACGAGTACCTCCGCTACAAGCAGAAGGCCATCGTGGAGGGCATGGACGACGACAGCATGATGATGCTGCGCGACCGTCCCGAGGGCGCACAGAACTTCGACGGTATCGTGCCCCAGAAGTCCGGCAAGGTCAAGGACACCGACATCCTCTTCAAGTACGA
>CAZHIK010000252.1:0-10064 GCA_964532635.1 uncultured Enterobacterales bacterium | reverse complement strand
CCCAGGCGTCCAGGGTGGCGAGGGTGGAGCTGGCGAGGCGGCGCAGGCTGGGGCGCATGCCCGGGTGTTCGACCACCAACTGCAGGCTGGGACGAACCGACCGGTCGCCCTTGGCCACCGCCAGGATCGCGAGCAGCAGGCGGACATCGGGCGTACGCGGCGCCAGCTTGGCGGCCTGGCGCAGGTGGGCCTCGGCGGCTTTGACCGATCGCTCGTCGGGGCGGAAGAGGTAGAGCAACGCCGCGCGCGTATGAGGCAACCAGTGGCCGGACAGCTGCGTGCAGGCTTGACCGTGGAGCTGCCGGGCTGCATCGCCGTCGCCCTGCAGCTCGGCAAGCAGCGCCCGAAGCTCGGTGTGGACACCTCGAGCGTGGCGATGCTCCATGCCCTCGGCCCGGGTGACCAGGTGCTGGACAGCGTCTGCGTCGGTGAGCTCGCACCACAGCCTGGCCAGCTCCAGCAGGTGCAAGGGCTCGAGCGCCGCGTGCTCCTCGATGGTGCGCAGCTTGTCGGACACGCGCTCCGACCGGCCGGCGAGCAGCTCGAGCTCGGCCAGGTCCAGCAGCAGGCCCGGCGACGCCACCAGCTGACCCCGGAGCAGGGAGGCGAGGCGATCGGCGCCCTCCTCGACCTGACCCGTCATGCGGAACAGCCGCGCCATGGCACGGTAGGGACCCTCGTCCACGGGGTTGAGCTGTTGGGCTTGCCGCAGCTGCTCGAGGGCTGGCTGCAGCCGCCCTCTGGCCATGAGCACCAGGCCCAGCCCGAAGCGGGCCTCGAAGTCCGCTGGGACCAACTCGACGGCGCGAAGCAGCTCGGGCTCGGCCTCGTCCAGGCGGCGCAGGCGGAACAGGGCGCGGCCCACCAGCACCCGAGCCCGGTGGAGTTCGGGGTGTTCCCCGAGCAGGCCCCGCGCGGCGTCGAGGGCCGCCTCACTGCGGCCCAGCTCGAGCAGGGCTTCGGCCCGTAGCAGGCCGGCGAAGCGGGCCACGCCGGGATCGTCTGTCCCGAGCCCTCCGGCGCTGTCGATCACGGCCTGCCAGCGCCCCTGGCCCGCGGAGACGGCGGCCTGGCCCAGGGTGCTCAGACCCCGCACCCGATCCGCCAGCTCGGCCTGGATCTCGGCCACCAGATCGTACTGACCCAGCGCCGCGGCCACCCGCAGTCGTTCGAGGGTGGTGATGATCGCGTCGGCTTCCATGGGTGCCTCCCGGACGCCCCCAACGGGGTGCGCCGCGCGTGTTGTTGGACCTGGCGCTACCAGAGGTCGAACAGGTCGTCGCCGATCCAGTCTGCGGCCGTGGCCAAAGCGCCGGAGATGCCGCCTTCGGCCTTTTCGGCTTCCATGAACTCGTCGATCTTGGCTTGGATGACATCGACAGCCTGGTCGTACCAGTCGCTTGCCTGCTCGAGGGCGTTGACCAGCCACTCGGTGCCGCGCATGAACAGCACGCCGGCGAAGCGCACGCCGTCGATGGCGTCGAGGATCAGGTCGGTGTGGACGCCCACGCCCAGCCCGACGGTGCCCGCGAGGGAGCCGGAGACGTTGATCTTGCCGCCGGTGAGCGAGAGGCCGAACTTGGCTTCGCCGCCCACGCCCGCGCTGCCTTCGACGCCGGCCTTGCCGGTGAGCAGGTCGGACTTGCCCGAGCCGATGAGCACCCGGGAGACCTCGGTCCAGGTGGTGTCGGGAACCTTGTCGACCAGCCAGTCGTCGAGTCCACCCGGCAGGGACTTGGCGAAGCCCTTGACCAGCTGGGTGTAGTCGGGCTGGCGACGCCACCGCAGCTTGGCACCCACCTCGACCCCGGCCTTGGCGCCAGCGAAGGCCTTGCCTCCGCCACCCACCTCGACACCCAGGTTCTCGCCCTTGGAGATGTCGAGATCGATGTTGCCGTTGGCTTCGGCCAGCACAGCGGCGCTGACGCCGGCGGTGACCGCCACGTCGACTTCTTCGCCCAGGAACTTCCAGCCGAAGGTGGGGGCTTCGATGCGGGCGTTGCCGCCGATGAGGGTGGCCTTGGCGCTGGCGTTGCCGCCGATCTTGATGGCGTCTTCGGTGATGGTGGCCCGGCCCTTGGCGTTGGCTTCGGCGCTCAAGGCGTTCCAGGAGGCCTCGGCCTCGCCGCCACCGTCGGCCCACTTGTGCTGGATCTTCTGCTCGTAGAGGCTGGCCTTGGCGCCGGCGTTGGCTTCGGCGTATCAGTTGCCATCGTCGTCCTTGCCAGCCTTGGCGCCGGCTTCGGCCTCGGTCTTGCCCACGGTGGTGGTGAGGCGGGTGTGCTTGCCCAGCTTGTCCACCCTCTCGCTGTGGGTGTCGGTGACCTTGCGGTTGACGCCGACGCTCTGCTTGTCGGCGCCGACGGTGGTGGCCACCTCGTGCTTGCCCGTGGTGATGGGGGTGCCGTCGGCGGCCACCGAGCGGGTCTGGGTGGTGTCGGTGAAGGTGAGGCTGCCAGAGGTGCCCTTGTCGGTGCGGTAGCCCAGGCCACCCTTGATGCCTTCCTGCTGCAGCTCGGAGACCTTGCTGCCGTCTTCGGTGACGCGCTCCTCGATGGTGCCGGTGGTGTAGCCGTACTCGATACCAGCGCCGTAGTCCTGGGTCTTCTGGTCGTCCTTCTTGCCCCGGATGGAGTCACCGCTGACCGAGTAGCTGTGGTCGGAGGTGTGGGTGGTCTTGCTGCCGTCGGCGTTGACCTGGGTGATCTTGTCGCCGTGGCCACCGGACAGCTTGGCGCCGGTGGTGTAGTTGTCGCCGTCCTTGGTGAAGGAGCCTTCACCGCCGAACTTGTAGTAGTCGCCGTAGGTGGTGTCGCCGACGGTGCGGGAGTCGTCCACGCGCATCTCGGCGCCCACCTTGTTGGTGCCGCCCCACTTGGTGGTCTTCTCCTTGTCGGCGAAGGGGCCGAGATCGGAGCTGACGGAGCTGTGCCGACCGAAGTCGGAGCTCTCGGTCTGCTGGGTGGTGTAGGTGCGGGTGGTGCCGTCATCGCCCGTGTACTTGGTGCGCTGCTTCTTGTCGTAGTCGAGGTACTGGGTCTCTTCGGCGCGCTTCCACTCCTCTTCTTCGAAGGCGGCTTCGTTCTGGGCTTCGTCTTCCTTGTCGATGGTCAACCCGCTGGATGAGGCTGCGGTGCGGGGCAGGGAGCTGGAGCTGACGCTGGTGGAGGAGGATCCCCATCCAAACAGGCCGCCCAGCCAGCCAAAGAACCCACCCTCACCCAGATCACCCCCGACATCCTCGCTGTAGCCGCTACCACCGCTGTCGACCTCGACCGGGCCGGTGGTCTGGCCGCCGATGCTGGCGACGCTCACGGACTCCTGTTCGGGCTCGGCGTCGAGGGTGGCGATGTCGGAGCTGGTCTTGTTCTTCGCCGCGCTCTCGCTCTGGGTGTCCAGATCTGCGCTGGGTGCGGTGGCCACGGACTCGAGGGCCTGCTCCCGCTTCTTGGCGCGACTCTTGGACAATGACATGAAGACCTCCGCTGGACACACGTGGGGCTCGCGCGAGCCATCGCGTGCTGTGCAGTATAGCCTCCGCTCGGCCGCTCCGGAGGGTCCTGTGCTCCCCTGCGGGATATGGGCCTGCTCTTCCCGAGCCCGAGGACCCCGAAATGCTGCAGATGGGCATCGACGAAGCCGGCCGAGGCTGCGTGCTCGGGCCCCTGGTGGTGGCCGCCTTCGCCTGCGAGGCGCCCCAGCTGGACGCTGTTGCAGCCACGGGCGTGACCGACTCGAAGCGCCTCAGCGCCAAGCGCCGCGAGGCCTTGATAGCGCCCCTCGAGGGCCTGGGGTGGGTGGAGCTGCTGGAGATCACGCCAGCCGAGATCGACACCGGCAACATCAACACCCTCGAGCTGCGGGCCATGGCCGCGCTGATTCGCGCCAAGCGCCCCGACCAGGTCTGGATCGACGGCCCGGTGCACCCGCGGGGATTGCCGCGCTTCGAGCGGGAGCTGCGGGCACTGCTGGACCACCAGCCGGAGCTGGTGATCGAGCCCAAGGCCGACCTCAACTACCCGGTGGTCAGCGCGGCATCGATCTTCGCCAAGGTCACCCGCGACGCCCACATCCACGCGCTGGGCGGGGTGGGCAGCGGCTACCCCTCGGACCCCGTCACCCGCAAGCACCTGCAGGGTCTGATCGCCAGCGGAGATCCCCTGCCCCCCTACGTGCGGCAGCGCTGGGGCACCGTGCGCGAGATGCGCCAGCTCAGCCTGCTGACAGGGAGCGGTTCGTGAAGACCCTGGGCCTGTCCATTCCCCTGTACGACGAGCAAGAGGGCTGCGCGCGGGAGACTCGCGCTCTGGTGGAGGCCCTGGACGCCGCCAGCATCCCCCACCAGCTGGTGCTGGTGAACAACGGCTCTCGCGACGCCACCCCCGACATCATCGAGGACCTCGCACGGGAGCTACCCAGTGTGCGCGCTGTCCACCTGGTCCAGAACGGAGGCTACGGAGGCGGTATCCTCATGGGGCTGGCGGCCCTGGACACCGACTGGCAGGGCTGGCACTGGGGAGACGGTCAGATCCGCCCCACCATCGTGGTGGCCGCCTGTCAGCGCATGGCCCGCGGTGACCTGGATCTGGTCAAGGTACGCCGCGTGCAGCGCGACGACGGCTGGCAGCGCTGGATGATCAGCACCGGCTACAACCGAGTGGCTTGCCCCGCCCTGGGGGTACACCTGCCCGACGTCAACGGCTGCCCCAAGATCTTCACCAAGGAAGCGCTGGCCCAGCTGCGGCCCCGCTCCCGTGACTGGCTGCTGGATCTCGAGGTGGTGATCGCCGCCCAGCGCGCCGGCATGGCCATCGACAGCATCGAGGCCACCATGCACGCCAGGCAGGGCGGTGCGAGCAAGGTGAGGCTGGCCACGGTGGCAGAGTTTCTGAAGGCCATGGCCCTCGCCCGGCTCGGGCGGGCCCCATGGGAGCGGGATGGGCGGTAGACTCTCGCCATGCCCCCATCACGCTGGCGCCTGACTCACGAGATCTCCGGAGCCTTCATGGCGGGCGCGACGCTGGGTCTGGTGGCCGTGGCCAGGCTGGACGCCCTGCCCGCGGGCTCGCTCCTGCTGGCAGCGCTGGCCCTGGGGCTGCTCTGCACCCTGCCCTGGTGGGTGCTGATGCTGGCCCGCTCCCTCGCCCGCGGCCACCTGGACCGTCCACCCCTGGCCCTGCTGCTCCGGGGCCTGCTGATCACCGGTGGGGTGCTGGTACTGCTGAGCCTGGCCGGCTTCGTGGCGCTGCGCTGGCTCGCCGTGATGTCGGCCCTGGTGGTCACGCAGTCCCTGGGGGCCATCGCCACCGGGCCCGGCGTGGCTGCCGTCTTCTGCGCGGGGCTGTGCTGGCTGGGGCTGTGGGCCACCCGAAGGCTGCGGAGCGATCGCAGCCCCTGGCCCTGGCTGGGGGGCGCGCTGGTGCTGCTGGCTCTGGCCTGCTGGCCCTTGGGCTGGCGTCAGCCCCCCGAGGCGACCCCAGGGCGCCAGCTCGAGGGGAGTGAGGGCGGTCCGCCACGGCTGCTGGTGCTGGGCGTGGACGCCGTGGGTTCCGAGATCTTCGCGCGCTACGGCCACCGCATGCCCGCTCTGACGGCGTTCCGCGCCCAGGCCGCCCAGGGGCTGCTGGTGCCCGAGCCGCCCTACCTCTCCCCCGCCATCTGGACCTCCATCGCCACAGGCCGCGCCTCCGATGAACACGGGGTGTCCAACTACGAGCTGTGGGCCGACGATCCCCGGTTGGGCACGGTGCCCATCGACCGCTTCTACGCTGATCCCACCACGGCTCTTCTCATCCTTCCGGCCATCGCGGCTTGGCGCAGCGGCTGGCTCGGAGTGCTCCCCTCCACCCGCCTGCACCGGGACGGTGAGCCCTTCTGGCAGGGCTGGCAGCGCGCAGGGGTGGTGTGCTGGCCCGCCACCTGGCCGGCCGACGACAGCGCGGAGCTGGTCGTGAGTGATCGCTGGCCCCCCGACCGCACAGAGACCCTGTTTCACTACCGTGAGGACCTCCCCCACCAGGTCCACCCCATCGAGGCCGCCCGAGCACTGGCGCCGCTGCGGCGCAGCCCCAGCGAGGCACCCGACGCCGAGGTGCTGGCCCTGGCCCCGTTCACGGAGCGCGAGCGTGGGGCCTTCCTGGCGGCCCTCGAGGACGACCTGGCGGCGCCCAAGGACCAGCCCTTCGCGAACCTGCACTACGCCTGGCTCAACGACCGCTCCTGTGTTGCCGCGGGTCGCTGGATGCTCCAAGAGCTCCACCCGGATCTCGCGGTGGTCTACCTGATGGGCCCAGACCTGGTGGGCCACGCCTTCCTGCCCGACGCCCAGGATCGCGTGGCGGGCTTCGACGAAGTCGACGCCCAGCGTCTTGCCGAGGTCTTCCCCGCCTACCTGGAGCGCCTCGACCGGGATCTGGCCGTCCTGCTGGACGCGGCGGGCCCCGAGACGACCACGGTGGTGATCTCGGACCACAGCCTGCAGCACCAGGGCACGGGCTTGTTCAGTGTCTGGCATGCCGGTGACGGGATGGTGATGGTGAAGGGGCCCGGCTACGAGCCTGGCCAGGACCTGGGTCGCCACCCCGCCCACCACTGGCTCCACCTGCTCTCTTCCCCCTGATCCCATGCCAACGACCGACCAGCTTCGCACCCTGCTGCCCCGCCTGCGCGGCCCCCGAGGGCTGGCCCTGGTGCTGGTTGGCGCGGTCGTGGCTGTGCTGGTGGGCGAGCTCGGGGGCTGGCCGAGCGCGGGCCGGGCGGTGGCCGTCGCCATGCTGCCGCTGCTGGTGCAGCCCGGAGACGCTCCCTCATCCCGCTGGCGCCCTGGCCGCGACGCCCTCCACGCTCTGGCCGCAGGTCTGGTCGTGGCGATGCTCTGCCAGTGGGTCTGGTCGCCGGGCCTGCTGGCAGAGGGCGACACCACGGGCAGCGACGTGGCGGAGTGGTTCTGGACCTTGCACAGCCTGAGCAACCCCGGCTGGGAGCACTTCAGCGCCAACCGCTACCCCCTGGCCCCCCTGCTGGTGCGGCTGCTGACCTTCACCGACAGTCCCCACGACGCCTGGTACGCCGCAGCCATCGGCTCCATGGTGTTCACCGCCGCTGGCCTGTGGCTCTGGGGCCGCTCGGTGGCCGGCATCGCCGCGGGCTGGGCCGCGGCGCTGATGGTGGGCGCACTGCCGGACCTGGTGGTCATGTGCCGCAGCGTCACGGCCTATCCAGAGATCATCGCCACCTGGACCCTCGGCGCAGGCCTCGCGGCCTACGCCCTCCGCCACCCCCATCCCCTCACCTGCCTGGCGGCGGGCCTGGGCTGCGGGGCCTGCTTCGCCGTGGACCCCCGGGGCCTGATCCCGGGGATGGTCGTGGGCACCGTCGCGCTGGTGGCCGCGGTCTTCGCCTCGGGGCGCTGGTGGCGACGCCTGGCCTGCCTGGCTCTGGTGATCGCACCCATCTACGGCGCATGGCTGACCCACAACCAGCTCCCGCTGCAGCCCCGCCCCCTCGAGGGGCTGCTCGCCACCTCGGTCCAGGTCAGCTACCACCGGATGGGCCAGGAAGCGCCCTACGACCTCGGCGTGAGCGATGGCTGGATCTGGGGCCAGAGCATGGTCTGGGAGGTCCCTGCCACCGTCCAGGCCATGCGTGAGGCGCAGACCAAGCTCAACCCGGCCGTGGCCAGCTCAGCAGAGCAGCGCAACGCCGTGGAGCGCAACGTCCTGACCTTCGCCGCCGCGCTGGCGGCCCTGGGAGTGATGGCGCTGCTCACCCTGCTGCGCTCCGCCCCCGCGGACCGCTCGGGCTGGCGCCGCTGGCTCCATCGCCTGGACTGGCGGGCCACCGTGGCGCTGATGCCCCTGGTCGCCCACGCCGCCTGGTTCGCCAACACCGTCCGCTACGAGTACTACACCCGCTACTTCGCCCTGGCGATGCCCGGCGTGGCCCTGCTCCTCGGACTCGGGCTCGTGTCTGCCGCCGGACGACGACGGCCTCTGTGGCTCACCTTGCTCCCGGTGCTCCTTGTGCTCTGGGTGGTGCCCGGCAACCTCAATGTCCGAGCCTCATGGCGCGGTCGTGGGGCGGCTCAGAAGGAACTCCAGCAATGCCTCGCCGTGGTCCGCGGTGAGGCCGAGCCGCCGCCCTTCGAGAGCAGAGGCCAGGACAACGGTCTGTACGAGTGCGTCATCGCCGCGTCCAAGCGCCTGGATCAGCCGGTGCGCTGGCCGTGGTCGAAGGCGCCTCGCTAGAACCAGGGGGAGCGATCGGTAGGGGCCTCGGGACGCCGCATGGCGTAGAGCGCGAACTCCTCGGACACGTACTCGACGATGTCTTGGATGAGGGCGTCCACGTCCTGGGCTTCGCGCTGGGCCTGGCCGTCCGGAGCAGCGTCGCCGTGGACGGTCTGCTGTGCCGGCGCGCTGTCGGACATACGGACCTGGGCCCTGGCCGCGGCGAGGCGGTGCTCCACGTCGACCAGGTGGATGAGCTGCTCGAGCTTCTTGACAAGGCCGACGATGCGGAAGTTGGCCTGGACGTGGTGGACCGTTGCGCTGGCCTCGGTGGCCGGCACGTGGACATTGCGACGCCGGGAGGACTGGCGACGACGACGGCGGAGAGCCTCACGCCGCGGGCTGCCGGACGCGGTCCGCCGCGAGCGCCCATGGGAGGGCAGGTCGTCGGTGGCGGCTTGGACCTGCTCTACGAGCTGGCGCATGGGCGCGGGCAGGGTGCCACGGCCTCGCCACCCGATGGCGCGCTCGAGCACGATGCGGAGGGCTTCATCGGGCTTGCCAACCCGGGCCAGGGCGGGAATGAGCACCTGGGCACCGGTGCCTTCGGCCAGCAGCTTGTCGATGGCCGAGACACGGCCGGTGGGGGCCGCCCGCTGGACGCCAGTGCGACGGGCTCTCAGGGGCTGGACCGGCGCGGCACGCGGTGGAACACCCGGCAGCTCCCGAGCGCCTTCGGGGCGCTGGGCTTCCGGGCGGATCAGGGCCCGCTCGGGCGACACCGGCCCACCGAAGGGCGTGGGGACGCCGCCCGCCACGGCCACAGCGCGCTGTTCCAGCCGTGAGCGAGCGGAGAGGCGACGGAGGGCACGACCGGAGGGCAGGGCCCGCCCCGAGGGCAGCACCCGCTGGGTGGGCGGCGCATCGGGGGCCTGGGCGGTCGGCTCGGGCTGGAGGAAGCGAGGGGTGACGCCCGGACCCGTCCACCTGCGGCCAGGGGCCACGAAGGGACGATCGGGAACATCGAGCAGCCCCACCCGTGACACACCGGGCACACGGCGGGGCTCGTCGAGGGCGACTCGGCGAATGGGGGCAGCCACGGCGCGGCTGATGGGAGCCCAGGCCCGCGGCAGGGCCGCAGCCACGGGCGGCGGTTCCGCCGCCAGCGGGGGCGACGCGACTCGGCGAGGGGCCGCCGGGACGGGCGCAGCTACGCGGGGAGCGGTGGGCTGCACCGGCCTGGGTACGCCGACCCAACGGGAGGTGGTGGGCAGATCGGGCTCGACCTGGACCGGCTCGCGCCACTGGAGCCAGACGGTGGACGGCGCGCGCACGAAGGCCCAGGCCTGACGGCTGAACACCGGAGGAGCACCAGGGACGGCGGGAGCCTCGACACCGGAGCCTGGGCCGGGACCGGACTGCAGGCGATGGAGCGCACGCTGCGTGCCCGACGGACGCGACCTGCGGGGAGTCGCAGCGACCGCGGCCCAAGTCGGTGCTGGTGGGGCGACGATGGGAGTGGCAGCCGGCGGTGTGACACGGGCTGGGCGGACCCGCTCACCGGGACCGACACTGGGCACCGGGGCGGTCCGCGCCACGGGTGTGACACGTTCGGGAGCCGCGGCAGCTGGAGCCGCGCGCGCGGCAGGCACCGGCGGCAGGACCTCGGCCAGGCGCGCCGCCGCCCGGGCCGAGGCACGCATGGTCGGAGGCGCTGGCGGGAGCGCGGCACGAAGGGACGCAGCCGGCGTGGGAGCTGGGATGGCTCGGCGGGCGGGGACCGACCGACCGGGCTTCACCCGGCGGGCGCGAGCTGTAGCGACCCGACCGGGCTCC